>VGTB01000014.1 GCA_016874835.1 Deltaproteobacteria bacterium
TATCACAGAGGCAATCAAATCTATGTATGATGTCGGTACAGGCTATGGATTGATCAGCCATAAATTCCGTTGAATCCTTTGAAGTTCCTGAACGGGAGGAGTTGAACAGTGCCCCACATCGGCGCCGGGAGGACGAGACCATCACGTGACGCTGCGGTCAGGATCGCCCGCAGGTTGCAGCAGTGCGGTCATGAGGCATATCTGGTAGGCGGGTGCGTACGCGACCTCCTGCGCGGCATAGAACCCGGGGATTACGATATCGTTACCTCTGCCAAACCTGAAGAGGTATGTACGCTCTTTTCCCATACGGTACCTGTGGGGATGAGTTTCGGAGTGGTGATAGTTGTTGACGGGGGATTCGGGTATGAGGTTGCCACGTACCGTTCCGAGAGTGATTATGACGACGGGCGCAGACCGTCGCATGTAACGTTTACTTCGGTCGAAGAGGACGTCCGCCGCCGGGACTTCACCGTCAATGCCCTCCTCCTTGATCCGCTGACGGGTGACATTATCGATTACGTGGGAGGCAGACAGGATATAGAGAAACGCCTGATCAGGACGATAGGAGATCCTGAAAAACGTTTTGGCGAAGATCACCTGCGGATGCTTCGCGCCGTTCGCTTTGCCGCCAACCTTAACTATGATCTTGATCCTGAGACTTTTCACGCGATACGGCGCCATGTGCATGCAATCGCTCGTATCAGCGGGGAACGTATCCGGGATGAACTCACGAAGATACTCACACAGGGAGGGCCCCGCCGCGGCATGGAGATGTTAGCCGAAACCGGCCTCCTGGCGGAAATCCTTCCGGAGGTGGATGCCCTTCGGGGTCTCGCGCAACCCCGGGAATTTCATCCTGAAGGAGATGTGTGGGAGCACGTCCTGAGGATGTTGGAACTGCTGCCCTCCGGTGAAAGAGTTGAGAACGACCTCTGTCTTGCCTGGGGTATCGTGCTTCATGACGTGGGAAAGTCCCGCACGCAATCCGAGAATGAGACGGGCATCCATTTCTACGGGCATGTCCGTGAGGGGAAGAGGCTTGCCGATGTCATCATGCGGCGCCTCAAATTCTCCCGTGCGGATGCGGATACAATCCTTGATCTCATCGGCTGTCATATGCTGTTTATCCATGCGCAGGAAATGCGTCCGCACAGATTGAAGCGGTTCCTGGGAATGCCCGACTTCGCATTGCATCTCGAGCTGCACCGTTTAGACTGTCTGGGGAGCCACGGGTTCCTTGATAATTATCACTACTGCCGGGAAAAACTCGCCGGACTCGCCGGCGAAGAATTACACCCTCCGCGATTGCTCAAAGGAGATGACCTTATTACCATGGGGTTTTCTCCGGGGCCTCTCTTCAGTGAGATTCTGCGTGCTGTTGAGGATGCCCAGCTTGATGGCGAGATAACGACACCTGATGAGGCGCGCAGGATGGTGAAGAACAGGTGGGGTCATACATTATCCCGATGACCGGAAATGCGTTGAGGAAAAATTGCCTTCTTCTTTTCTTCACGATGGCCGTGCTGATTGCAGGGTGTGAGACGAAGCGTGTGTATCGTCCGCGGCCGGAGACGAAAGTATCAGAAAAACGGATTTCCCGGATGGGGTACACCATACAGGTTGGTGCCTTTTCCCAGGCGGAAAACGCGGCACGGCTGACAGAAGTGCTCAAAGACCGCGGGTTGGAAGCTACGTATTTCGTTGCCCGCGCCGGTCTCTATAAGGTGCGCTTCGGTGATTTTTCCTCTAAATCCTCTGCACGGGAAAGGGCGGAATATCTTAGATCCACAGGTGTGATAGACGAGTACTACATAGTGAGTCCCGAAGAATATGCGATCGCTCGTAAGCAAAAGTATGGTGATATGTATGTGAGGGATGAGCTGGTAAAAACAGCAGGGAGCTTCATTGGGGTTCCGTATCTGTGGGGCGGATCATCTCCGGATGCCGGATTCGATTGCAGCGGGCTTGCGATGACTGTTTACCAGTTGAACGGTCTCAGTCTGCCTCGCTCTTCGAAAGAGCAATATGACGCGGGCAATCCTGTGGAACGGAGACTTTTGCTAAAAGGGGATCTGGTTTTTTTCTCGACTTCCGGCGGGAATAAGGTATCTCACGTGGGCATTTATATGGGGGAGGGCAGGTTTGTCCATGCACCGGGGAGAGGGAAGAAGATTCGCGTCGATTCCATGTCAAGAAAATATTTTAGCAGGCGGTATGTGGGCGGGAGATCCTACCTGTAAAATATGTGTATCTGAGCGGATTATGAAAAGAGTTTGCCACAGGGGATGCGTTCTCTTTATTATTTTCTTTTTTATCCTTTTCTCTGCGGGATGCGCGGCTCTCATTGATTATATGCCGTCTCCACCCGAGTTTCTTTCGCGGATAGAACTGAAAGGCCCGTACGACAGGGATATACCGGAAAAATACGTCGGTCAGCTGAGAGGGGCAAGTATCAGCGCTGAATGGGCAATCCCCTACATTTTCATCTCTGTCGGAGTTCACTTCGAATCAGAGGGAGATGGGGAAAAGGCAACTCACTTTTTTGACCGGTCCATCGAGGAATTCCGGAAGGCGAATAATTTTTTCGGTGAGGGATCTGCGACGAACAGAAAGGTATTTGTCCTGCACGAGTTCGGGAAAATCCAGGAGGCTTTCAATATCATACGGCAAAAGGAGCGGGAATGGACGAGCCGACCGATGAAGGCCTTTGTTTCCCATAATTACGGCCACTATTTCCTGATGAACGGAGATTATGGCAAGGCGACGCACTTTTTCACACAGGCATTGGCGGAAAATTCAAACTACCGGGATGACTTCAATCTCCTGATGTTGAGGAGAGATTCGGAATTAGAACTTGGTATCTCCGTCATCCTCGCGGATTATGTACCTCAGATGTCGGGTAAATACAGCCTGCTGGAATTTGATCAGGCGATGTACGAGACGATGAGGAAGAAAGTCGATGCCGGTATTGCTCATTTGAAACAGGTTCTTTTGCTTAATCGGGAAATGAGGCAGACGAAAGAAGGGCGCTTCACCCCGGAAAAAATCTTCCAGGTTATGGAAGCGAATGTGTATAATTTTTTAGGACTCGCCAGTGGAATAAAGGGGGACTGGGAGGAATCGCGGAAATATCTGACGACATCGCTGGAACTTGCCAGGAAAACGGGTTTCCGCATAGGCGAAATCGACAGTATCTTTTTCCAGAACCAGGTCTATCTTCTGGAAAAGAACATCACGGAAGGAAAAAAAACAGCGGAGAAGTTTCACGAGATTGCCGACAGGTACCGTTTCCCCTTCTATCAGGTGTGGGCCAAGTTTCTTCTTGCACGGTATCACACGGGATTCGGTAACGTGAGAAAGGCTATTGAAGTCCTGAGGGAGGCCGTTGACGTCGTCGAGGGGCAACGGGCCGACCTCATGATTGACGTATTGAAGGAGACGTATCTTTTCAACAGACAAATGGTGTATGAAGCCCTCGTTGAGTTGCTCGCCAGGGAGGGCGATTTCAGGGGAGCCCTTGGTGTGGCTGAGCGGGCAAAGTCCAGGATGCTGGTGGACCTTCTTGCGGGAAAGCATATCAGCAGAAATCCCTTTGAGGCAACTCTGTTGAGGGAGGCTGACGAGGCTTGCCGGGAGATATGGAGAGTTCACAGGAAAATGCGTGTGGTCTCCGAGGAAACGGGGATAAAAGGGCTTGCTGAGAAGCTTGAAGAGGCGAAAGAAAAATACAGGGGGGTGGTCCTCCGGATCAAAAATGTGAATGAGGAGCTTCATTCAATGGTTTCCGTGAAATCCATGGATCTCAACGAAATTCAAAATATGCTGGATCGGGATACCACATTGTTCGATTACTTCGTGACGGAAAAGGTACTCTATGTGTGGGCCGTTCATAAGGAGCGGGTTCACCTGGAGAGGATACAGATATCGAGAGAAGAGTTGAGAAATCTTGTTTCTTCGTTTCTTAACGCGATTCAATCGCAGGATGGAAAAAAGATTGAGGATCTTTCGGGCAAACTGTATGACACCGTCCTGAGACCGATCATACCGTTTGTCACGGGCGATAAGATAGGATTCATCCCCCATGATTCTCTTTACTATTTGCCGTTTTCCGCGATGAGTTATAAGGGGCAATACCTTGTAGATGCGTTCTCTCTCTTTTCGCTTCCCAATGCGGGGGTCCTGAAGTATGTAATGAATGCGCCGGCATCAAAGGGAATGAAAATTCTCGCGTTCGGGAACCCGGATCTGGGAAGTAAGGATATGGATCTTCGCTATGCCGCAGTCGAGGTTGAAAGAATTAGAGAGAGGATACCACATACAACGGTGTATCTCGGAAAAGAAGCCACAAAAGCGCGGGTAATGGAGCTACTGGATAAATATGATATTGTCCATTTTGCCACGCATAATCATTTTGTCCCCGAATCTCCCATGAATTCGAGTCTGATGCTCGCGCCGGGCGGGGAAGATGATGGAAGACTGACAGCCCTTGAGATTATAAGACTCCTGTTCCGCGGAAGAGCAATCGTGTTAAGTGCCTGTCAGACAGCCCTGGGAATGTCTTCCACGGGAACGGAGATTGTGGGTTTGAACCGGTCATTTCTCTATGCGGGGAGTCCCTCTGTGGTATCCACGCTGTGGAATGTTGATGACCAGGCGACCTCAATTTTGATGGATTATTTTTACAGGTATGTGTACGAGAGGGGTATTGCAGGCGCTCTCCGGCAGGGACAGATTGAAATGATCCGAAAGGGGTATGCTCCGTACTACTGGGCGCCGTTCATTGTGATGGGGCGGTATTAGAGGAAGAGGAACCGTCATGGATGATGAAGAGTGCATGCATACGCATGTGTACATCGACTGACCGGGGTGAATATGATCATGAAAAATGTGCTGGTTACGGGAGGCTGTGGCTTTATCGGCAGCAATTTTATCCGCTATCTCATGGAGGAAACTGACTTTGCGGGCAGAATCGTGAATGTCGATAAGCTCACGTACGCCGGGAATCCGGAGAATCTTCAAGGGATCAGTGAAAATTATCCGGACAGATATGTCTTTCATAAAGCGGATATCTGTGATGCGGATCTGATGAGGAAAATCTTCTACGATTACGATGTCGACGCAGTCTGTCATTTTGCGGCGGAGTCACACGTGGACAGATCGATCAGGAGGCCGGGAGGTTTTATTCACACGAATATCTTGGGCACGTTCAATCTGTTGGAAATAGCCAGAAAGAAGCGAGATACAGTTTCTCTTTTTCATCACGTCAGCACGGATGAAGTATATGGCAGCCTAGGGGAGGAGGGATTATTCACAGAGGAGACGCCATACAGGCCCAATAGTCCCTATTCGGCGTCAAAGGCAGCTTCGGATCACCTTGTTCGCGCGTACCATGAAACTTACGGAGTCCCCACCCTCATTACCAATTGCTCCAACAATTACGGTCCGTACCAGTTTCCGGAGAAACTGATTCCACTGATGATTCTCAACGCGAAAGAGGGGAAGCCACTTCCCGTGTATGGAGATGGCAGGAACATCCGGGATTGGCTGTACGTAAAGGATCACTGTGAAGCTATCTGGACCGTCATACAATCGGGGAGCAGGGGGGAAACCTATAACATAGGCGGGGCCTCTGAGATGGAGAACATTGCCGTGGTGAACATGATCTGCGATATCCTCGATGAAATCCTCCCGCCGGCTCAAGGGCAGGGCAGGCGAAGTTTGATCACGTTTGTGAAAGACAGGCCCGGGCATGACAGGAGATACGCCATCGACTTTACGAAGGTACAGGATGAATTGAAGTGGTTTCCCCGGGAATCCTTCTCAACGGGAATCAGGAAGACCATTGACTGGTATCTGCGCAACGGAACGTGGGTTGAAAACATAAGGAGTGGTGAGTACCAGGCATGGATTGCAGAGCACTATGGATGATATGCTCTCTTGAAGGCGATTCCGTACGCCGTGATTTTATGGAGGGATTCACAAAAATCGGTACGGCTGGTGTCATAAATGAACACGATACAATGGGATGCTGACACGCTGCTGAAGATCTCCGGTAGTTACTGGGAGTCCTTTACCCTTCATGCCGCCGTGAAACTCGGCATTTTTACAATAATCGGCGATGAACAGCTGACCATCGATGAGATTGCCGGAAGGATAAATGGGAGTAAACGGGGGGTTGCCATGCTGCTCAATGCGCTCACCGCCATGGGTATCCTCCACAGGCAAGATAATCGGTATGCGAACACACCCACGGGACTGTTATATCTTTCGAAGAATTCAGACGAGTACCTCGGTCACATAATCATGCATCACCACCATCTGGTGGATTCATGGTCTCAGCTGGATCAAGCCGTGAAAACGGGCGCTCCTGTAGGAGTGAGGGCCTCTTTCAGTGAAGAGGGATTCCGGGAAAGTTTTCTCATGGGGATGTACAACATAGCCAGGAATCTGGCTTCCCGGGTGGTCGATGCGATTGACCTCTCCCGAAGTCGCCATCTCCTTGATCTTGGTGGCGGAACCGGAACGTATGCCATCTATTTCTGTCTCAGGAATCCCCACCTGAGAGCAACGGTGTTTGACCTTCCTTCATCGGAGCCATTTGCCCGTCGGATGATCGAGAGATTCGGCCTCAAGGACAGAATAAATTTTGTTCCGGGTGATTATGTGGAAGAGAATATTCCCGGGAGTTACGATGTGGCATGGCTCTCCCAGATTCTCCATGCGGAAGATCCTGATGAGTGCCGGAAGATAATCAACAAAACGGTTTCCGTGCTCAGAGGCGGCGGACTGATAATCGTCCATGATTTCCTGTTAGACGACACAATGGATGGCCCGCTCCGCCCGGCGCTTTTTTCCCTCAATATGCTTGTGGGAACAGCGGGTGGAAAATCGTATTCCGAAGGAGAAATTACAGAAATGCTTGCCGATGCGGGGGTGTGTGATGTACGGCGGATTCCCTTTCAATCTCCCGGTGATTCGGGGATTATTTTAGGATATGTTCAGGAACTGCGGGAGGCCTGAACTCAGAACAGAATGAGAGTGGATCCGAGACCGAGATCGGATACATCATCAAACGATAAGTTTAATCCCTCTGCGCCAGGCGCATCACGATCCGGCTTGTCGTATCTTAAGTTGCCTTCTCCCTGACAGATCCCGTGAGGAGAAAGATATCCGTCGTCCGCCTTGACGTTAAGAGATATATGGTGGAACGCGTTATGCTGGCCGGACGAGAGGAGATTGATCTCTTTATGTTTGGGACTGGTAAACGGTATATCGCGCTGATTGCCTTCAAACTCGAGCCACAGAGTCATGCTGTACACATCGGATACCTCAGCATGAGCATCATTCCAGTGTGCGATACCGTCCATCCCGACATCGGCGTGCTCACAGAACGTCTCTAATCTCTCTCCCGATTGACCTGATGGTTGTGAGAGAACGTCTTCCCTGATCCTGTCTTCCTTGCCGCCGGTGTGGACTTTTTTTCTCTTTCTTTTCATATGATCCCCCCTTTTGGGCATTGATGTGTGGTGAACGATATGAATGATTGAAGTATATGTGCATGTGGTAATCACGATTCATGCCAGAAGTGGTCAGATGAGACATAAACGTGAATCAGGTTGTAATGACTTATAAAGCTGTCCCCGGAAAGATCGTCTGGAGAGCTTACGGGAAAACATGCAGTGAGCTATGTGTGTAGCCGTTTACGCGGTGGGAAGTGTTTTATGCATGAAGGGTGCGTGGCGGTGTGTTTCGGAAACGTTCAATAATTCTATCGAGGACTGAGAGTGGAAAGCTGTTTCACTGAATCTTTTGGAAGATCGCCTTCCGAAAAGAAACCTGGAGAATAATTCATTGCGTCATGTTTTGTATGGGTGTCCTTCCATCCATCTTTATAAAGCAGGAAGGAGAGTCCTTCAAAGCAGAATGGGTCAGGTAACGTCATGGCGAAATATTTTCCCGCGTTATGCAGAATGGCCGCTTCTCCCACATGGGCCCCCACCATGCAAGGCACATTTTTGGATCGGGCAAAATCGGCGATGCGTCTCGATTTCATTAACCCTCCGCATTTTGAGATCTTAATGTTTATGATATCGCAGGCCTCCTGTGCAATCAAACGCTCGGCTTCCGAGAGGGTGCACATTGATTCATCAACAACCACAGGTACTCCCGTGGTTGTTCGTATGTACCGTAATCCTTCGATGTCATTTCGATTCACGGGCTGTTCAACCGCAGAAATGTTGAATCTTTTGAGTTCGTTGATCGAAGTGACTGCCTGCTCACGGGACCATTTCCCGTTGGCTTCGAGCCGGAGACCCACGTGATCTCCGAACAGGGATCGGACAAAACGGACTCTCTCGATACTATGGTTCAATCTATCGTCCAGCAGGACTTTTATGGAATCAAAGGATATATGCTTCACATGTGAATGAATTTTTCTGATGACATCTTCATGCACAAGAGGGATCGGGATTGAGTGACGTAAACTCTTTGACTGGATGGGATACAGGAATTCATGAGGGGGCTTTTTTTTGAATTTTCCCCACGCAT
Source organism: Deltaproteobacteria bacterium (assembly GCA_016874835.1). GTDB lineage: Bacteria > Desulfobacterota > Syntrophia > Syntrophales > UBA2185 > VGTB01. Next base: position 8,548 of record VGTB01000014.1, read on the forward strand.
CCAGAAGTGCAATATCTACAGCACCCAGGGCGGAATGATACGCTTCTGCATCCCGCTTAAGGCAGTCAGTTTCCAGCGTATCCAGTACCCTTTCAATGTCGTCAATTGACTGTATGTTTTCATCGAACAATATTTTTGAAAAATGATTCTCGATCACATGAACTACAGTCTCAGGGGTTTCTCCCGTGACATAGGACCTCGGGGCGCTTTCTCCGTATCCCGAGATGCCGTTATCGAAGAGAAGTTTTACTAATATGGAATCCGCTCTACTCCTGATCGTCTGCGGAGTATGAAAGGGAACAGTGAAAGGTGTATCGCATTGATAAAGAATGATATGAGCAATTTTCATAAGGTTGAATGAATCGAGGGAATCAGTTGCTTCTATCCAAGACTTCCCTTACTTTTTTTGACAGAGCCTCAAGATTGTATGGTTTCTGGACGAAGCCGTGACAGCCACGTTCAAGCATTTTTTCCGAGTCTCCTTCGACGCTGTATCCGCTCGACAGAAGTACCTTGACCTTAGGTGAGATGAACTTGAGGATATCGAATGTCGCTTCTCCTCCCATGCCGGGCATGATCATGTCCAGTATTACCAGATCTATCTCGTTTCTCAAAAAACGGTACACCTCTACCGCCTCATGTCCGGTCCGGGCCACCAGTACACGATATCCGAGAACCTCCAGAAGCTTCACCGTCACCTCGAGTACCGTCTCCTCATCATCTACCAGGAGTATGGTTTCCTTTCCGCGAACGGTCTTCCCTACAATTTCCTCTTCACTCTCCACACGTTGTTCTGATACAGGTAGATATATCGTAAACGTTGACCCTTCTCCTACCTCACTGTCCACCGTGATGATTCCCTGGTGATTCTTTATAATTCCGTATGCCGAAGCCAGACCCAACCCCGTCCCCCGACTCATTTCCTTCGTCGTGAAAAACGGCTCAAAAATCCGTTCCTGTGTTCGCGCATCCATCCCCACGCCCGTGTCTTTCACCGAAAGAGAAACATAGCGTCCCTCACGGACCCCGTACGGCTTCACCAGCTCCCCGTCAAGCTTCACATTCGTCGTTTCCACAAATATTTTTCCACCACCGGGCATCGCCTGCCATGCATTCACATACAAATTCAATAACACCTGCTCGATCTGGCCACGATCAACCTCCGTCGGCCATAAATTCTCCCCGTACCTGCGGTCGATACTGATCTCCTTTTTCGTTCTCTCAAACATGCTCGTTGTCCGCTCAACGAGCTCATTTAAATCCGTTGATCTCGTTTCGTACCTGCCCCCGCGGGCAAAGCCAAGTAACTGCCTCGTCAAATCAGCCGCACTCATTACCTGATCCTCTATCCTCTTCAATTTCTCATAGTGAGGATGGTCGGAACCGGTATCAAAAAGCATCAAAGAGGTATATCCCTGAATTCCCATGAGCAGATTGTTGAAGTCGTGGGCAATACCGCCTGCCAGGGTGCCCACAGCCTCCATCTTCTGAGCCTGATAAAATTGTGATGCAAGTTTTTTGCTTTCCGTGATGTCCTTGAAAATTCCTACGGCACCGACTACATTTCCTTCGAGATCAAAATTGGGTGCGCCGCTCATATTGAAAAAGCGTTCCGAACCATCCTTGTGCAGGATGATACCGATTTGGTTTTTCAAGGTACGTTTCTCGTCTCTTATCTGCTTGAAAAGCTGGATGAAACTTTTGATATCCTCTTTTCTCACGAAGTCGATGAAATACCGGCCTATGACCTCTTCGTGATCGTGTCCCAATATACTTGACCAGGCGGGATTGATGTACATGAATGCTCCCTTGACATCTAAGGTATAGATAATGTCGGGGGCGTTTTCGCTTAAAGAGCGGAAACGTTCTTCACTTTCGAGGATTTTTTGGTACGACATTGCGTTTTTTATGCTGATTGCAACATGTGTTGCAATTCCCATCAGCAGGTTAATTTCACTCTGGCTGAACATTTTCTTTGATCTGACATTGTCTACCAGTAATACGCCCAATGATTCTCTTTCAAAGACGATGGGAACACAGATAAATGATTTGGCGCCCATGCGCTTTGCAAAATCCCGGCTCCTTTGTGAAAGAGTATCTTCTATTTTTGTCACATCATCAACAAGGATTGGTTTCTGCTGTTGAAAGGCTTCTTTAAGTGGCCCCCGGGAGAGTGGATTATCAAGATGAAATTCAATTCCTGACAGGTATTCCTCGTGTTCGGGATTGTAACCATAGCCGGCAGAGTAAATCAGACGCGTGCTTTCCGGGTTGGAAAGCATAATCATACCGCGGTCAAAATCCAATCGCTTTTCCATCACCGTCATAACGTGTTTGAGCAGAGTCCTGCTCTCCATCATCCTTGAAGTGGTTTGACCGACCTCATGGATGAGTATTGCGCTTCTGTACATCTGGTTTATCTGGTTCAAGAGAGAATCGGCCGAATCACTGTGGCTTTTAATGTTCTCGGTCAGATGAGTGTTTTCCAGTTTCATCGAGTAGAGTGACAAGAATGCGACAGCCAGTGCATAACATAGCGTGAACGGTATCCAGTATATTACCGGCAGCACCATAAAGAGTGCGATACAGAGAAACAGCCCGATAACCGAGGTGAAATTCCGGACGCGTTTCCAGAAGAAGAAGGGAGGTTGTTCCATGGTTATGATATACACGCAACTGTTCCCGCCCTTGTGAATACATGCAGGATGTTCGATGTGGGCATACTCGCTCGTGAACAACATGGAAATACCTTCCAGTGTCCCGAGACGATTTTCACACTGGTAGGGCTTTTCTATGACACCCGGTTTGGGAATTGTCTCAACTTCAATTTTATTTTTTTCTAATTTACGTGCCTTCCATATGTGCCCTCGATCCAGATGGGGTGTTATTTTTTCTAACAAGGTGTAGACAATTTCAGGCAAGATAAACCCCAGTGCATATTGAGATACGATTCCTGCAGACCGGGAAAGGGGAGCATATCGACCTACCTCCCGGGGAATAGTTTCATCTTTCGTTTCCTGCAATAGAATGTCGTGGAATCGTTCAATATCGTTTTGCGTGAACCAGAATCCGCCGTCTTCAATCTGATACGATGTGATTTCTGCTCTCGCGAGCAGATTGTCAATGTTCACTTCAGGACGGTTTTTTCTTAAAAATTCTATATAATTTTTGAGAATTCTGCTGCTGTAAAAAGGAGTGTCTTTCATTTTCTTACCAACCGCGACTGAATCTTCAGTCATTCATATTTCATTCTAAAATTTCTCTGCATGTATTCCATGAATTTGCCTGAGTGGCGCATGTCTGTTATCCAGAGGTAATACCTTTTCTCCTGGGGAATGTTCATATCATTGCAGTAGGCAGATGGATAAATTAAAAAAGGAATATTGTCAAGTTGGTAGGTATCTGTCAGGTGAGAAGCGGCAAGATTAAGCAACTCCCACGACAATCCTTCGGGGTCAATTATTAATGTTTTAATACCGTTCAACAGTTCCGATAAATTGAGTCCGACGTCCGATTGATTTACCACTAAAACAGCTTTGAGACAACCTCCGTTGGTAAGGGAGTACGCATTCCACTTTCTCAAAAAGCCCAGTTGTCGTGAGACATTTTCAAGGGAATCTTCTGTGGGATTGCTCCGTGTCAAATCAAGAACATTCAGTAGCAGCCCACCGGAAGAATGTCTGTAGAATTGATCCAATTCCCATAGTTCCGAATGAGAGCTGGTATGGAGCGACCAGTTTTTCGGGAGCTGTTTCCAGGGCGATCCAACAGGAAAAGTCAGATAGGAAAAGAGGTCGAGTGAGCAGATTTTCGGGTCATTCAATTCCCTTGCAAAACCGCCGAAGACACGATTGGGAAAGTCGTTCTCAGGACGGAAATAGCTCAACACATAATCCATTTTTGCTGACGGCAGATGGTACATACCATACAAAAAAAGCATCATATGCTTCAAGATCTGAAATCCCGGAAGTTTGCTCTTCATGGGTCTTGCAGCATGGTGGTGAATCATCCAGGTGCGTTCGTATGCCCGGATCATGGACATATGCCCGTAGATTTGTCCCCTTTTCTCATAGGTGAAGTGCCTGGCAATCTCGGGGGTTTGCTCATAGAGTTTCTTGTACGTTTTTTTGAATTCTTCCTTGTGTTGCTGGAAGAATTTATATTTTTTGGGATAGATGAAACCTGTATCAAAAAAGAATTCCCAGAGGGCATCTATGTCCACTTCGGTGGATATGTAATTGTGGGGGTCCATGTTCATACTTAGAATACGGTTGAGACGGCTGTAACTGTGAATATCCATGTCCAGAACGGCAATACCATAAATGACAGTTTCATCATTCTTCTTGCGGCACTGCACCACCTGGGCCGAGCAGTTGATTTTCAGTTCTCCGGCGTAGACTATTGAGAGTTCATGTATGATCATTCCCGGTATCAGGGTACTCTCCCCCACTGCATCGTGCAGCGAAAAGCCGGTTGTGGAAATGTTGAATATCTCGTACTTATTTTTTTTCTGTGTAAAGGGGTGGCTGAACGTGGCGATGGGAGGTGGATAAATCTGCAGGCGGGGATGGCGTATCCTTTTCGGCTGGAGCTGTTTCACGTGGTCGTTCGAAGGACTGAATACGATTTCCCACCCGTGAAATTCCTGTTTCATTCTTACACAGTTGCATCTCCCGGAAAAAAGGGTCCTCCCGTTCTGGGACAGCCTGATCGTGGAGTACACGCTGGAATCAAACCGGTGAAACGAGAAGGGTGCTTCAGGATTAACATTTATCCTGAAGGCGAGCGAGCTGAAATCTATCAGCTTTCCTTTGGCCAGGAATCCGCTCTGCATGAGCTCTGCATTCACGTTACTGCAGTAAAATCGGTGCGTCTGTCTCTTGCAGAGAATATGACTCTTTTGCGGTATTTGGATCTTGATTCCCTGATTGCTGATATGCAGAAGCTCTGCCGGCACAAGGATTATGGTCTGGCTTTCCGTGATGATCAGGTATCGGAAGTGATAATTTTCAAGACCGAAATCTGAGTAATGTTCGTGCCAGTGACATGTGAGTTCGTGTTCTTCGCAGATTTCCGGCAAGACCTTCACGAGGATTGGTTTATCGTACTTGGGGTGCTGCATCAGGGCGTATAGATATCCACCCTTGAAATGAATGTAGTTTAATGTGTTGGCAAGCTTTTCCTTCTCAATGGTGCGGGAAGATTCAAGTGCATTGATAAGATTGTCATGCTGGAATAACCAGGGAGGGACTGAAGGTGCTTCCCGGAGGGGATTTGCGTCCCCGAATTCAGCAGGGATATTCTGTCCGCTCTTTTTAGTATCCATTTGGCATGGAGGAATACGAAACACTTATGAGAATGAATCCATGGTGCCAGTCTGTTTTCTTTCGGTTCCGGTAAAATTCCAAATCATGCGAGAGATCCGGAGAGACGGTAACAACGGGAGAAACAGGGTTCTTGGGAACGAATGCGAAAGTCTTTTCCGCTCTCTTTGCCTTCTCCACACAGTGGGTAAAAATTCAGCTCAAATGAAGACAACGAAAGTGATGCATTCGTAGTCTTCTGCACTATACAGACTGATGCGCTCTTTTGTCAAATCATTATCAATGATCCCTATGCATTTTTGTCACTCCGGAGGGGAAAGGTCAGTGATATTTGTCTTGTGACAGTTTCCTGAATCTGGTAAGTGCACTTGCGCATAATGGAATTTTCCATGCAGCCCTTTTCTCATCCGTGAGTCGTGGAAAAGAGCCTTGAGATCGTCGCATACATGAAAAAAATATCTTTACGCATTAATGGAGGTCCGTATGAAATTGGTCTATGAAAAGGAAGGACATATCGCAAAGGTGGGACTGAATCGCCCGGAGGAAAAAAACGCCCTTGATCCTGAAATTCTGATGGATCTTCACCGGACGTGGACGGAGGTAAATAAGGATGAAGGTATCCGGGTAGTGGTTCTGTATTCCTGCCTTCCCGATATCTTCTGTGCCGGGATGGACTTGAAGACCGCGATCCCGGTGCTCACCAGGGCCAGAAAACCTGAGACTGCATCCGAAAGGTGGCTTGTTGAAGTGGGCCCTCACGTGGGAGAAGCGATGCTGAAACCGAATATTGTGAAAAAGCCGGTTATTGCCGCAATAAATGGTTACTGTCTTACAGGGGGGTTCGAGATGGTCATGGGTGCGGATCTCAGGATTGCCTCGGAAGAAGCGGTGTTCCAAATGAGAGAAGCGAGCCTCGGTATCATGCCGGTTGGCGGATCAAATGTATACCTTCCCCGTATACTCACGCCCTGTCGGGCCCTTGAAATTCTTTTGACGGCGAAAAATTTCAGGGCCAGGACTCTCTGCGAGTGGGGATTTATCAACCGCGTCGTTCCCAGGGATGATCTTATGAAGACATCCGTGGAGATGGCATTGAGAATTGCGGATAACGGTCCCCTGGCAGTGCAGGGAATTATCAAATGCTACAGGGAAACAATGGACATGGCGTATGCGGAAGCCTTCAGGAGAGAACTTGAGATTGGTCTTCCGATTTTTGGAAGTGCGGATGCACGTGAGGGCATTCTCGCTCAACGGGAAAAACGAAAGCCGAATTTCCCCGGGAAATATACCTGAATTTCCTGCCGGAGGAGCCTTCAGCACGGGAATATCGGGGATACATGATTTTATTTTATCCTGTTCTCGATGAGATTGGAAAAAATGCCATGAAGATCGAAGGTTCCGCGTGTTATACTGCTGCGGGCTTCAATAATTCCACAGTTTAGTCTTGACATGAGGTGGATGAGATATTAACTTGATGAAAAAATCGGAAGTGAGAATATCAAGGAGGAGTCTGGTTATGAAAAAGAGAATGGATGCACTGCAGGTTGCTCTCAACAACGAATTGAAAGAGCATGAATTTTATTTGAAGAATGCGGAAAGAACAAGTAATTCCGTTGGCAAAGCCATGTTTGAGCAGATTGCCGGTGAAGAAATGGAGCATTACCAGAGGCTGAAGCAGCTCGCTGAAAACTGGGAGAAGCAGGGAAAGTGGCCTGAAACCGTTCCCCTCACCGTGAAGGATACACCGGTAAAGACTATGCTGAAGGAAGCGGCGAAGCAGGCGCCGAAAACAGCAAAGGGTGATGCGGATGATCTGAAAGCGATTCGTGTCGCAATCGATTTTGAAGCGAAAGGCGCGGAAAACTACGCAAAGCTCCGTGATGAAGTATCCGACCCGAAGGAGAAAGCCTTTTTTAATCTTTTGGCAAATATCGAGCACGAGCACTATGTATCTCTGAAAGATACGGAGGAGTACCTGACGGATCCTGTTTCGTGGTTCAGAAAAAGGGAAAGCGCTGGTCTGGACGGTGCCTGATCCTGCTTTCGCCCTCTTTACAGTTGTTTTTTTAGATAAATGGATTGAGGAAAGGGACTCTGTGGACGCAACGTTCATGGAATGTCCCTTTTCTTATGTTCCGAACGAAACTGTGCATGAGTCGCTCCGGTCTGTGAGATTCAGCGAACCTTCTTTTCACTTTTTTTTCTGAAAATAATTCTTAGGGGCGAAAGCTCGAATCCTAAAACTTCTCTTATTCGATTGGTGAGGAACCGCCTGTATGAGAAATGGAGAGCCCTGGGCGCACGGACAAAGAACACAAAGGTGGGAGGTGCGACGGATGCCTGGGTCACATAGGTGAAGGTATTTGTTTTATTTTGATGGCGGGGCGGCGGGTTCGCATCGAGAAACTCTTGTACCACTCTGTTGAGCTCGGCAGTACTCACCCGTTTCTTGTACTGACTGTACACGGCGTCGATAATCTCGAAGATTCTTGCAACCCGTTGTCCCGTGAGTGCCGACACGAAGATGATGGGAGCATAATCCATGAATTTGCTCTTTTCTTTTATGTCCTTCACATAGATTCCTACCGTCGAGTTATCTTTTGTAACGGCATCCCATTTGTTCACAACGACCACGCAGGCAATTCCTCTTTCCAGGGTCAAACCCGCGATCTTGGCATCCTGTTCGGTCATGCCCTCCTCGGCATCGATAAGGAGAAGCGCGATGTCACAGCGGCTCATCGCCTTCAGCGCCTGAATGACGCTGTATTTCTCCAGTAAGTGACTCACTCTGCTCTTTCGCCTGATGCCCGCCGTGTCGATCAACAGGTACTTTCTGCCATTTATTTCAAAAGGTGTATCGATGGCGTCTCGCGTGGTGCCCGGAGAGGGATTGACAATAGTCCTTTCATAGCCCAGGATCTTGTTTACCAGGGATGATTTTCCCACATTGGGTTTCCCGATTACCGCGATCCTGATGCGGTCCTCATCGGGGGGATAATCTTCCATTTGCGCTGGGATACATGCCGCCACTTCATCCATGAGATCATTGATACCCAGACCGTGCTGTGCGGAGATACTGAAAATCTGTTCAATTCCCGCTTCGTAGAATTCATAGACATGGTCTTCGTGTTTCGGACCATCGATCTTGTTTACGGTGTAGAAGACCGGCTTTTCGATCTCCCGGAGAATAGTTATGATTTCTTTGTCAGAGGGAGTGAGGCCATCTTTTCCGTCCATGAGAAAGATGATGATATCCGCTTCTTCCATGGCCAGGCGGGTCTGTTCGCGCATCTGTATGAGAATTTTTTCGGTGGATGTCGGTTCAAAGCCGCCGGTATCGATCAGGGTAAACTCCTTCCCGTACCAGGAGCAATCCACGTAGTTACGGTCTCTTGTAGCACCCGGTTCGTCAATGACGATGGCTTTGTTTTTCCGGGACAGGCGGTTAAACAAAGTCGATTTCCCGACATTCGGCCTGCCAATGATTGCGATGAACGGTTTCAATTATACTTCGCCCTTTCTCTATGATGCCGTCCCAGGGACAAACCGTTGCTTCACCCGGCGATCAACCGGACACACACTCCTTTTTTCCAGCCTCCCCCGGTGCGCGGGATAGATGCAATATTATTGATGAGAATTAACACATTCATTCAACAGATACAATCGTTTCATTGTATTCGTGAAAACGGGAGGAGAAGAGAAAGGCGAATATATCATTTGTGAAGATAGATACACTGCCTCTTGAGACTCAGGTGACATTCATTTTCAGTGATGCGTTCCTATGCCTTGTCGTTGTAGCCGAACTCTCTGAGCATACGTGTATCGTGGGTCCAATCCTTGCGCACTCTGACAAACAGTTCCAAATAAATTCTGGTAGCAAAGAATGTTTCCAACTCCACCCTTGCCCGTCTGCCGATCTCTTTGAGCATGGAACCCTTTTTCCCGATAATGATTCCTTTCTGCGACTCCTTGGCCACGTTGATCGTTGCCTGAATACGGATCAGGTTTTTCGCCTCGTCTTCTTTAAAACTTTCCACGAGGACGGCCGTGGCATAGGGTATTTCCTGGTGGGTCAGGAGGATGATTTTTTCCCTTATGATTTCCGCAGCAATGAACCGTTCCGTCCGGTCTGTCATCATGTCCTCCGGGAAGTACCGGGGACCTTCGGGGAGAAGATTCCATATCTCTCTGATGATGATGTCGATTCCGTTACCGGTTAAGGCGGAAACCGGGATTATCCCGGAAAAGGAGAAAAGTCTCCGGAACTCATCGATAAGGGGAAGGAGACTTTTTTTCTGGACCAGGTCTATTTTGTTGATGATGAGAATAACAGGGAGTTTGATGCCCGTGAGGGAATCGATGATGAACCGGTCATCCCGGTGGATGCCCGCGGGGGCTTCTGTCAGGAGGAGGAGAACATCCGCGCTTCTGAATGTTTCCGTTGCCGCCGATACCATGAGGCGGTTCAGAGGCGTCGTTGCTCTATGAATCCCCGGCGTGTCTAAAAAGATCAGCTGACCGTTGTCCATGTTCTTGATGCCCGTGATTCTGTTGCGGGTGGTCTGGGGTTTGTGAGTGGTGATGGCGATCTTTTCGCCCATTATGGCATTGAGGAGGGTTGATTTCCCCACATTCGGTCTTCCGATAATACCAATGAATCCTGATTTAAACATGTGTATAGTGTCTCCCGCAAAGAAGGTCTGCACGCCTTTCGTTGATTACCCCGTTGTAACCCTCCCGGGTTTACCAAATCTCCGCATTTTCCCCACCCTGCCACTGACACTCATGACAAGAGTCCCTCTTTCCTGGCTGGGGTCGACAGCCGTGATTATTTCTCTCAGTCTGTACATGCCTTTCAGGGAAAGGATGTTCCTTTTTTTTTGACCGTGGAAGGAGGCGATGTCCTGCGGCGAGAGAAAAAAGGTGACCTCTTTACCCTCCGTGTCTTCATTCGAGAGGAGTGAAGCGGCCATGTCGAAGAAGAGTGATTCTTCCACGAGCGAGCGGAAAGCCGGATGGAAAGGCCCTGCGATGATACTTCCTTCAGTTTCCATTTCCCGGTTTGTCTGTAAACCGAGACGGATCACGGGGATACCGGCTTCAGAAAATTTTTTCAGGGCATGTTTGCAGAGGTCGATTGCTTCGGAGAGAGTCAGCGGAGTGTAGTTTCCGCTGAGGAAAAGGTCTGCCAGGGGCGTATCCTGAAAGACCACGGTTGGGTGAATTCGTACCATGTCGGGCTTAAGTGAAACCGTCTCATCGACAGAGTATTCAAACCCGGACCGGCTGTCTCCGGGAAGCCCTGCCATGAGATGAATTCCCGTTTTGAATCCCTTCTTCTTGAGCATCTTCACGGCATTCTTCACATCGGAGGCGGAGTGTCCCCTGTGGGAAATTTTCAATACCTCATCAACGAAAGACTGGGCACCGATTTCCACGGTAGTAACCCCGGAGGCCATGAGGAGAGAGAGACGATCCCCGTCGATGTTGTCCGGTCTCGTGGAGATCCTGATGTCCCGGACAAGTCCTTTCCGGATGAACGGCGTGACGAACCCCAGGAGTTCATGCTGGTACTCTTTCTCAAGTCCCGTGAAATTGCCGCCGTAGAAGGCAACCTGAACGGATCCTCTCTTCTTTCCGGTGTGAGTAAGGTAGGTATGGAGTGTTTCCCTGAACGTATCTTCAGAAATCCTTTCCGGGGATTCACCGGCGATTTTGTGCACGTTGCAGTAAACACATTGGTGGGGACATCCCTGGTGCGCAATGAAAAAAGGAATGATCATCTCCCGCGCCCTCATCCGTTCCCCTCATTTTCCCGGGCAATGACGGACGTCTCCGGTAATTGTTCGAGGACATCCAGGGCTTTGTGCGCTGCCCGCTGTTCCGCCTCTTTCTTGCTTTTTCCCGTGCCTGTTGTGGAGATCGTACCTCCGATCTTTAGGCTGATTGAGAATGTTTTGTCGTGATCGGGTCCCGTTTCATTTATCAGGGTATACCTGGGAGTTTCTTTGAAACGGCTCATGGAGATTTCCTGAAGAGCTGTTTTATAATCCTTAAATATGAAATTTTTCTCTCCCTCTTCAATGAGGGGTTCAAAGAGTGTTTTCAGGAACGTATGAACATGTTCGAACCCGCGGTCGAGGTATATTGCGGCAATGATCGCTTCCAGTGCATTTGAAAGGATGGAGATCTTGGTTCTTCCTCCGGAAGTTTCTTCCCCCCTGCCCAGAAGGAGAAAGTCCCCTATTTCCAGTTTCCGGGCGAGATCCGCCAGGGTCTGTTCGTTTACAATGAAAGACCTCACTTTTGAGAGCTGCCCCTCCGTATGATCAGGGAAATTGTGCATAAGAATATCGCTGATGCATGCCCCCAGGACGGCATCTCCCAGAAACTCGAGTCTCTCATTATCCCTGCAGGGAAGGGAGGGATTTTCGTTCACATAAGACCGGTGGGTGAGGGCATTGTCCAGGAGATTGATATTGTGAAATTCGCAGGAGAGGATACGTTCGAACTTCTTGAGTGTTGAGAATCTTTCATCCGTCATGTTCGGTAATCCTCCCGAAGAGTTTCCCGTCGTGAGAACGATAGGGAATTACGTGCATGATCTGGTTTGCAATGTGAGTTCCTCCGTTCGTGATTGCCACTGAAATATAATTGTCTGAAAATCCCCTCATGAATCCTGTCTCTTTTTCTCTCTTCCCCTCCACCAAAACGGAGAGTTTCTTCCCCATAAACCTTTCGCCGAAGGCGGTTCTCTTTGTTTTTCCCAGTCTCCGCAGCGTGGTGCCTCTTGTTTTTTTTGTCGTTGCGTTCACCCTGCCGGGGAGATGGATCGCCGCCGTGCCGGGTCGTTCCGAATAGGGAAACACATGGAGGTACGCAACAGGGAGGTTCTCGATCAACCGGAAGGTGTTTCCGAATTCTTCATCACCCTCACCAGGGAAGCCGACCATGACATCGATGCCGATGGCAATGTCGGGGATTGCCGCGACAATTTCTTCCACTCTGTTCCTGAAGAATGCCGCGCTGTAGTTTCTCCCCATGGCGGACAGTATTGTATCATCACCGCTCTGCAGGGGTATATGGAGATGTCTGCACAGGGTCTTTGCATCCTTCATCAGACGAATTATATCGTCCGTAATTTCCGTGATTTCAATTGAGCTCAGTCGTAATCGCTCCACCGTGTTATGAGTCTCCACGTATTCCAGAATATTGAGAAGATACGAGGGGGGTATCAAGTCCTGTCCATACGCGCCCAGATGTATCCCTGTCAGCACAATTTCCCGGTAACCGCGTCCTGCCAGATCTGTGAGGTTTCTTATCGTTTCAGCTTCAGGAAGGCTTCTGCTCGGACCTCTCGCGAGGGGAACAATGCAATAACTGCAGAGACTGTTGCATCCATCCTGTATTTTCAGAAATGCTCTCGTGCGGCCGGGGAGCGTCGACGAACTGAACGCAGAGAAGTGTTTCGATGCGCTGATGTTTCCTACGAGGCACTGGATTTTCTCTTTTGCGATGTGGTGAATCATGTGAGGTATTTTTTCTTTTTCCGCGTTCCCCGCGATGACGTGGACGCCGGGTATCCTGGCGATTTCTTCAGGCGCGACCTGGGCGTAACACCCGGTAACGACAACGGATGCATCCGGGTTTGATTTTATTGCCCTTCTGATCATCTGCCGTGACTGGTAGTCCGTGAAGCGGGTGACGCTGCATGTGTTGATGATATAACAATCCGCTTTTTCATGGAAAGGGACTATCGAAAAGAGCGAAGCGTCCAGATTTTCGAGAATACCTGCTGATTCGCACTGATTCACTTTACATCCCAGGGTTGATACGGCCACCTTGATCAATTTCAGAGTCTTCTTTCTTATCTTTAGGGGGAATCTAAACGCCGGAGACACCATTTGTCAAGATGAAAGGATTGCTGGATTTTTGCCGAAATATGAAGTAAAATTAACAATAATGTAACCATGGAGGTTTCACTATGGACGCTATCATGGACTATGTCACTACCCATCAATTTACCGTTGCGGTGGGTGTGTTTGTGGCGATGCTGATCGTGTTTTTCGTTTTCAAAAAACTTATCAAGCTTGCGTTGCTTTTTTTACTGCTCCTCATTGTCTTCGGCGGGTATTCATATTTTACAGATCCTACAAAAGGCGTGACCGGCACGGTGAAGGAAACCCTGCTGAAGGCTAAGGAAGAGACGGGCAAAGTAGTAGAGAAAGGAAGAGGCGTGTACGATAAGGGAAAAGCGATTGGCAAGAAACTCACGAAGGATGTGGACAAGGTTCTGGGAACGGGAACCGCGAAAGAAGCTGCGAAAGAATAGCTTACCTCAGTATCAGGTTGTCTCTGTTTTTTATACACGCTGGCAGAAAATGGGAATCGACGGAAAAGAAGTGGCTTTGTTCAGAAGATGTTCACTTCCATGGCTCTTACGGGGCATGCCATAACACAGAATTCACACCCATTGCATTTTTCCGCATCGAACAGCACTTTCATGGATTGTTTGTCAAGGTAGAGGGAATCCGTAGGACAGAACGCAATGCACGCTCCACAGTGGACGCACTTGTCCGTATTCTGGCTTACGTTTTTGGAAACCGGTTCGACTTGTAATCCCTTTTCTTTCAGGAACCGCATTCCTCTGTCGAAATTTTCTTTCGAGCCCGTCAATTCCACGACGATAACACCCTCTCTTCTGGGAAGAATCTGGGCTTTCAGGATGTTGAAATCGAGATCGTGTTTTTTTACTAACTGACAGATGATCGGCTGGTCAACGTTGTCGGCTGTGTAGCGGATGACTACTTTTTTCGAATACATACTCCCTCTCTGAATTCCCGCGTGTTTTGCAGATGTTAAGAGAACGGGGGATTCTTGTCAAGTGATTAGTTTCCTCCGGGCGACACCCGAATATTTAATCCGTATGCTGAAATTCCAAGAGGGTATCCCAGTCCATGAGGCTGAAAGTATTATGGAGGGAATGGTCGTCATTCAGTAAATGATACCGGAGGCGCGGGAACACCGACTCGGCTATGGTCCTTACTGAATCCGGCGGCACCACGTCGTCGCGTATGCCGTGATACACAGTGACGGGGAGGTGGAGTCTCTTGGAGACATAAGGATTGAATTCGTATCTGTTGAGGGCGGGGGCAAGAAGGATGAGTTTGTTGATTTTGTCTTCGTTATGGAAGGCGAATACGGTTGCCATTAAACCGCCGTAGCTGGAACCGACGAGTAGCAGGTCATGCTTATCGGAAAGGATGGTATTGAGTTTGGCCATCCTCTGATCGAAGGTGCCGAAGTAATCCTCGATGATCATGTCGGGATATCTTCTCCGGAAAAATACCCCCTTCGTTCCCTGACTCGTACTTTCGAGTCCGTGGATGAACACCCGTGTCAGTCCCATGGGCAATCCTTTCGCCACAGTTTCGATATTTTATAGCGATGTGAAAACGATCGTTTCGGTATCGGTGCTTTTGAATTGATTTCACTATGTCAGTATGTTAAAAATTTCTCAAGGGGAGATTTATCTCATGTCCGTGGTTTTGCCGTTCAGGGCGCTGAGGCCGCATAAACAATTTGTCAGAGCCGTCGCTTCGTACCCGTATGATGTGGTGAGTACGGAAGAAGCGCGGGAGATCGTGAGGAGCAACCCCCTGAATTTTTTGCGCATCGAGAAATCGGAAATCGATCTTCCCGATCCTCACGTTGCTGATGACGAACGCATGTATGAAATTGCGAAGGAGAATTTTGAGAGGCTCACTCGGGAAGGTATCTTGTATCAGGATGAGTCGCCGTGTTTTTATATTTACCGTCAAAAGGCGGGCTCTCATGAGCAGTACGGTATCGTTGCCAGGGCCAGTCTCGCCGAATATGAATCGGGCCGGATCAAAAAACATGAGCTTACCAGACCGGATAAAGAGGCAGATCGTATAAAACATGTGCTGGCAGTGAGTGCCCACACCGGTCCGGTATTTTTGACATACAGGGCTCAGCATTCCATCGATCGCCTGGTGAATAGCGTGGTCATAGGTGATCCTGAATACGATTTTGTCGCTGACGACGGGGTCACGCACACGGTATGGATCGTCAACGGCGTTGAGGAAATTGCGGCGATATCCGGGGCATTTAAAAGAGTTGAAACTCTGTACATTGCCGATGGTCACCACAGGGCAGCTGCTGCGGCAGCAGTCAGGAAAATGAAGCTCAAAGAGCATCCCCGCGCGAGAGGGGACGAAGCGTATAACTATGTCATGGTCGTTATTTTCCCTCACGATCAACTTAAAATCATGAGCTACAACCGTGCGGTAAGGGATCTGAACGGATTGAACGAAGATGAGTTCCTTCGCATGGTCCGCCGGAGGTTTGATATCTCCGAGAGTTTTGAGAAAAATCTGCCGGAGCGCGTTCATGAAATCGGTATGTATTTCCGGGGTGTCTGGTACTCGCTCACGGCGAAAGAAGGAATCTCTGATGGAAGGGATCCGGCGGAGGTGCTTGACGTATCCATTCTGCAGGAAAGTCTCCTGCAACCGGTGCTGGGAATTCAGGATCCGCGGACGGACAGCAGAATTGAGTTCGTGGGCGGCAACAGAGGGACCGGCGAATTGGAAAAAATGGTGAATTCAGGAAAATTTGCCGTTGCCTTTTCTCTCTACCCCACCGGCATGGAACAGCTCATTGCGGTATCGGATGAAGGCAGGGTAATGCCACCCAAATCAACATGGTTTGAACCCAAACTCAGAAGCGGCATATTCATACATCCCCTCACATAATGAAATACAACTCCCATAACCTCTCCACGCTGAAAAAGGACGGGGAGACAATGGATGAGCTCTTAGGAGGGCGCCTGGTAGTTCTTCAAAAAGAGAAGGGTTACCGGTTTTCCCTGGATTCTCTTCTCCTGGCTTCTTTTGTCCGCCTGAAGAAAGGGGACAGTGTGATTGACCTGGGAACGGGAAGCGGGGTGGTCTCCCTCATTACGGCGCAGAGGAAGGAATGCGGGAAGGTAGCCGGTATTGAAATTCAGGAAGAACTGGTGGACATGGCCAGAAGGAACGTAGTGTTAAACGGACTGCAGGAAAAAATTGAGATCTTTCAGGGAGATATCAAAAGGATAGAAGACATCTTCGGGTCACAGACGTTTGAAGTCGCCGTGTTCAACCCTCCTTACCGGAAGATGCGTTCGGGGAGGATAAATCCGGATGAACAAAAATCCATCGCACGGCACGAAATCAGGGGGACACTCCGCGATTTTCTCAAGGCTTCGGGATATGTGTTGAAGAGGGCAGGACGGGCGTATGTCATATATCCTGCCACGAGGATGGTGGGACTTTTAGCCGGTATGAGAGAAGCCGGTATCGAACCCAAGAGAATGCAAATGGTACATTCTCATTATACCACCCGGGGAGAATTCGTTCTGGTGGAGGGGACGAAAGGCGGCCGCGAAGAGATGAAGGTGTTTCCGCCTTTGGTTGTATATATGGAGAGTGGTGAGTATACGGAAGCGATGAACCGTATCTTTAAGGAACTTTCCGCATTGCCGCATGCCGTTTCCTGATAATGCTTTTCATCAGCACTCTTTTCAAAATGTTCCGCAATTCCTCGTCCGCTATCGATGCGGTGCTTTTTTCAATCAGTTTTTTGTCCCTCTCTTTCAGGAGATGGTATTCGGGAGAAAGAAAGGACTGATGTGTTTTCTTTGCCCAGGGCGGTGAAATCTCGCCGATGGAAAAATAAATGTTCGTGATTGGTTCCCTGCCCGATTGCAGGTTGTATTTTTCCATGATTTCCTCTTTCAGAAAGTGAAGTTGCTGCATCCATATGGATGTCGATACATTCACGAAGAGAGTATTCTTCTTGATCCTGGCGGGGCGGGTCTGTGCGGCGATCTGAGGGCCTACCGCTCTGTTCCATGTGTCTGACAGATGCGTCTCTTCTGAGCGTATAAAAATCTTGTGCTTTTGCAGGATAGTTTGCAGGATATCGCCAAGGTGTTGCAGTTTCGCTGACTGGGATCTTTTTCGCATGGTGTTTTATTCTCACAGGTGCAGGTTTTAATCAAGGGCTCGTTTTGCGACCGTTGGATATGGTGATGCGGGTGGTTTTTCAGGAGGGAATGATATGGGTTTGTCGGAAATGGTGAGGAAGATTAAGGAGCATCCGGCCTATCACGATGCGGGGATGATCCTCTGTCACAATGGCGTCGTGAGAGGGACGTCGAGGAACGGGAAGCCCGTGAGCGAGTTGACGGTTCGTGCCGACAGGAACCGATTGGCGGAGATCGTCGCGGAGATGAAGAAACGTCAGGGGATTATCGAGGTTCTTGTTGAGGTCAGAGAAGGGACACTTCGTGTCGGGGAGGATGTAATGTTTGTCGTCGTAGCCGGTGATTTCCGGGAGAATGTGTTTCCCGTCCTCATGGATACGATTAACAGCATAAAGGCGTACGTGACCACGAAGGTGGAGATGTGAAGGGATGAATCCGCGAGATGCCCCGTCTCTCTCATACCTTCCATGAGGCGCCTGGTGTGGGTGAAGATGCCTATGGCATGAGCTTTTTTAATTCATCCGCGAAGATGTCATAAGTCTTGCGGCCGAAGAGGACGAAGCGGACAAGCTCGATATCGCTGTGCTCCCTGAGGTAATCAATCGCGGTTTTGAGGGCGATTTGAGCCGCTTCGTTCACGGGATAACCATAGACCCCCGTGCTGATTGCGG
Organism: Deltaproteobacteria bacterium; assembly: GCA_016874835.1. Taxonomy (GTDB): domain Bacteria; phylum Desulfobacterota; class Syntrophia; order Syntrophales; family UBA2185; genus VGTB01. The sequence continues at coordinate 26,595 of VGTB01000014.1, forward strand.
GGAAGGCGATGCTCTTCAAGTTTCTTGCCGAGGCAAGTTTGAGACTTTCCAGGTGGGCACTTTGTAAGAGCTGTGCCTCGCCTTTATTGCCCCCCTGATATACGGGACCGACGGTGTGGATAACATACTTCGCCTTGAGATTCCCTCCGGTGGTGATGACAGCCTGACCCGTGGGACAGCCCCCGATCTTCCGGCACTCTTCCATGATGGAGGGTCCTCCCGCACGGTGTATGGCGCCATCTACGCCTGCGCCTCCTGCAAGTCTTGTATTGGCCGCATTTACGATGGCATCGGTTTCCTCGTTTGTGATGTCGCCTTCAACGAGGGTCAACGTGGATTTGTATACCTTTACTTCCATGGATCAACTCCTTTCCGTCACGGGGATCCCCTCCCCATAGATGAGCATGCGGTATGTTTTTTCAACTCTGTCCCAGTTTTCTTCACGGTCCAGTGACCAGTACCGCCCGATTACCGAGACCACTTTTCCCAGGCTGATTTCTTTACACCTCTCTTCGATTTTTTTTATGTAGTGTGCCCCGCTCTCCGGCATTTCTCCCCTCCTGCCCAGCATGGCGTGAATGTAGGTGTCGTGCATTCCTTCTTCTCTTGCCATGTCCATCAATGCAAAGAGGTGGGGGAGGGAACCATGTGAGCTGAAGAAGGAGACGATCCCGAGGAGATGGAGCGAGGAACCCGTGTCTCTCGCAGTTCTGATGGCACGAAGAAAGACGTCATTGAGAAAGAATGATCTGTCTGCGATTGACCGGTCGATCTTGGCCCTGTCGGAGTAGATCCGTCTCCCGGCGCCTATGTGGAGGTGTCCCGCTTCCGAATTTCCCACCGTTCCTGCCGGGAGACCGACTGCTTCTCCCGCTGCGTTCAGTGTTGTGTAAGGAAATGTTTTTTTCAACCGGTCCATGGTGGGCGTGTCAGCCCGGGCGATCAGATTCCCGTGCAGAGTGTTGTTTTCTCCCCAGCCGTCAAGAATCAGGAGCAGCACGCGCCCCTTTTTTCCCTTTGGGCGCACCGGGGGATGTTTCCTGAGCAGAGAGCGTCCCGTCATGTGATCCGGTTGACGAATGCCCATGAGTTCGAGCACGGTGGGGGCAATGTCTGCAAGTTCCCCTCCCTCCCTGAGAGATACCTTTCCGGGTGTACTGTGGACGAGGACGAAGGGGACCGGACTGTCCGTGTGTCCTGTATCGATTGATCCATCCGGATAGTACCATTTTTCCACTGTGCCGTGGTCGGAAGTGACGATGGCGACAATCCCTTCTCGTAACGCTTCATCGATAACCTGTCCGGTGCTTCTGTCCACGGCCTCGATGGCCCGGATGATTGCATTTTCGTTTTCCACGTGGCCGACAACGTCAACATTGGCGAAATTGGCGAATACGAAATGATATGAGTCGTCTTTGATTTTGTCTATTACCGCCCTGGTGACCTCTGCGATGGACATCTCGGGAGCCTCGTCGAAAAGTGTTATGTTTTTCCTGGTCGGGACAATCAGCTTCTCCTCCCCGGGGAGGACACCGTTCTTTTTGCCGTTCAGAAAGAAGCCGACGTGGATTGCCTTTTCCGATTCTGTAATCTTGACCTGTTTCAGATTGTTTTCTGCGATCACGTCACTCAGTGTTCCCTCGATTGATCCGTCCGGGGGAAAGGCTACGTGGACATTGAGATCTTTCTGGTATTCTATCATGGTGGCAAAATGCAGGTTGAGGTCTCTTTCCACCGGGAATTTATCGAAAGACCTGTCCGTGAGACTTTTTGTCAGTTCGACTTCCCTCTCTCCCCGGATGTTGTAGAATATGACGGAATCTCCCGTCTTGAATCTTCCTGTGGGGTTGCCGTTATGATCCACTAATACAAGGGGAGATAGTGTTTCATCTTCTTTACCTTCCCTGTAGGCGTCCCTGACGGCGCGTGACATGGCGAATCCGGAGTGAGCGTTTTCGACTGGTATCATTTTAAAGTGAATCTCACAGATCTTTGAGAGAAATGTTTTGAGAAATTTTACTAACGGAATATTAAAAATCTGTAAAGTAAAAGTTTCAGAGAACTTTTTGAGAAGGCTCTTGTATTGAAAATTATATGGTTAAGTGATAGAAATAACCAATTAAATCCCGAATCCAGCGGCAAGGAAGAAACGGTGGGGCATTATCCGTCATCGCATGAGCCAGGGTCCCGGGCAGGGCGTGGGGGAACGGTGCGGGGCAATCTCGTCAGAGAAGAGAGATCGCCGCGCTTCGCTCGCGATAACTATTCATTATCGGTGGACCGGGTAAATATTGGAAAACGGATATGATATATAAGGCGAAAACAGACAAGACGCCCGAGAACGTTCTGAGGGAAGAAATCCTTAAGGAGAGGGCGGAGGTTCTGGGTCGAGCCGGAGAGAAATTGTCTGCCGCCATTCACAGAATGGATGCAATTGAAAAGGGAATTCAGGAACGGTGGAAACAGTTCACACGCGAAAGGGAAACATGTAGGAAAAAAAACAAGACGCAGGATGTACTTTTTCTCAGGCGGCAGATGGTGAAGGATATCAATGGAGAGATCAGAAAATATAATAGCGCAAGGGAACATGCCAAGCTCCGGTACTATTACCTGATAGTAACCAGGGAGGCGATGGGAATGCGCCGGCATCACTGGGTCGAGGAAATGTACAGGATTCCTCCAAAGAAAAAATATCTCCGGGAAGGATGATGGACCGTTATAAGAAGCAAAGATTACGGATGGTCGAATACCAGATCAAATCAAGAGGAATCAAAGATCCACGGCTATTGAAGGTTATGGAAACAGTTCCCAGGCACCTGTTCGTGGACGAAGCATTGAGGGATCAGGCCTATAATGATAATCCGCTGCCCATTGATGAGCGGCAGACGATCTCCCAGCCATACATCGTTGCGCTCATGACGGAGGCGCTGGAACTTACGGGGAAGGAGAGGGTATTGGAAATCGGAACGGGATCGGGATATCAAACTGCCATACTGGCGGAACTTGCCGACCGGGTGTTTTCCATTGAAAGAATTGCGGCACTCGCCGGTGGCGCGAGGAAACTTCTGGATGCCCTGCATTATTACAACGTCGCGATAAGAGTGGGAGACGGCACATATGGATGGAAAGAAGAATCTCCTTTTGACGGAATTATTGTGACCGCCGGTGCTCCGAGCGTTCCCAGAACGTTATTATCACAACTTACGATTGGCGGGAAAATGGTCATTCCCGTTGGCGGGCGCCATTCACAATCGCTGATTAAGCTCACGCGCATATCTGAGGATTTGAATGAGGTGAAAAAGGAAGATCTGGGAGGGTGCCGGTTTGTGGATCTTGTCGGAGAATATGGATGGGAGTATTGAGATACGGGCATCGGGGGATCATGAACGGTAATGGGAAAGAGTCGGTATGTTCTGGTATCGCGTAGCTGTTGTGATTCTCTGTGCGGGTATGCTGTGTGCCTGCACGGGACATCATACTAAAACGGTAAAGACAAAAGGTGTTTACCACCGGGTGAAGAGTGGAGACACTCTCTGGAGTATTGCCAGGGCCTATAATATCAGTGTTCAGGATCTGGCAGAGATAAACAATATCACGGATTCGAATGTGGTAAAAACCGACAGCGTGCTCTTCATACCCGATGCCAATGAGGTTATTGACGATGTCATGGCTACGGTTGAAAGTTCAGAGACCCCCGTTGAGAAACCCGCTCACAGGGAAAAGAAAGTATCGGAACAAAAATCGGGAAAGGATGGTAGGCATACCGACGGCACACCTCAGAAAAAGGGAATTGCCGCATCCCGAGATACATATAAGGGCAAAGGAGGGGATTCGCCCGGAGAGGATTCAACGAGAGTAGTTGCAAAAATAGATCACAGTGGTTTGAAACCCGAGGGCAGAATATCTGTAAAGCAGGAAAAGGAATTCCGCATCGAGCAGAAAAATACGCAGAGGGCGAATGGAAAGGAATTGCAGAAGATCAGATTTGAAAGGGATCGTTTCATCTGGCCTGTGAAGGGAAAGGTGAGGTCGAAGTTTGGCATCCAGCCAAACGGCATGTATCATAACGGAATTAAGATTGAGGCGAGGGAAGGGGCGTCTGTACTGGCAGCGGCAAATGGGACGGTGATCTATTCTGCACCTGTGAAAGATTATGGGGAAACAATCATTATCAAACACGAAGACGACTACGCTACGGTGTACACTCATCTGGGAGACAGGCTGGTGAATGTAAATGAACATGTGAAAAAAGGTGCCAGAATAGCGTCTCTGGGGAAATCGGAAAATAAAGGGGAGGCACATTTGAGCTTCGAAGTCCGGTACAGAAACAAAGCCAGGAACCCTCTTTTTTTCCTCCCGTAGGTCTGCCTTTGCACCCTTTGATAGATCTGTATTTCTCTCATGAATTTTTTTATTCCTTATCGGATCTCAAGACCTGCAAAAAAACATTGTGTATGGTGAGGAGGGATATTTACATATCCGGAAGAGTATCCTGACATGAGGATTTCTTTATCGCGGGGAAAGAATATAATTTATGGAACAGATTTGCTCTTTTGAACAGGGACCGATACGGCCGCCAAGTGAAGCGAAAAGTCTGCTTATCCGGGCAACGAGGAATTGCCCATGGAATAGATGTGCCTTTTGTCATACCTACCGTAACAGGAAATTTGAACTCAGAAAGGTAGACGACATAAAAAAAGATATACAGGCTATCAGAGATATCGCTGACCGTCTCAGAGAAATTTCCTGGAGATACGGTGAGGGAGGGCGTGTCAGTGAAGCAGTCGTGAATCATATATACAGTCATGATCAGGTCTATGCCGATGGTTTCAGATCGGTCGCCGCGTGGCTTTACTGGGGGGCTGACTCTGTGTTCATTCAGGATGCAAATTCGATTGTAATGAAGACGGAAGACCTCGTTGAGGTGCTCTCATTCATAAGAGAGAAGTTTCCCTCGGTGAACCGCATCACTTCGTATTGTCGATCGCAGACAGCGGCGAGGAAAACGGTCGATGACTTCAGGATGCTGAAAAGCGCAGGTCTTTCGCGGATCCATATCGGTATGGAGAGCGGTTATGATCCCCTTTTACAATTCGTGAATAAGGGAGTCACCGCTGCTGAGCATATCGAGGGCGGGAGGAAGATATTGGAAGCGGGCATATCTCTGTGCGAATATGTCATGCCGGGCCTCGGAGGAA
>VGTB01000015.1 GCA_016874835.1 Deltaproteobacteria bacterium
GCAACCACCGGTACAGTAATCCGAAGACATGGATGAAAGTGCACCTGAACGGACAGTCTGGCTAAGGCTTAAAAGCCGGCTTTTTCCGATGAATAACCTTTGTCGTGTCTCATTCGCATGAGCATAACGAACCATTCTCAGCCGCGATACACCTTTCGCGTCACTGGCTACAGCGCCCCCAAAATCATCATGGCTACCGTGACAACTGCGGTGACATTTATTGCCTCTATAACCAGATCGGGGTTATAACGACTGACGATAATGTTGAGGACCAGTCCAAAGGGAACAACCACAAAGTTATATCCGAGGGATTTCTATATGAACTTATATTTTTTGTCAATTAATTCCCAAATCCGGAAATAACAGATTATCATCGCAATGACGGATAATTCCCCGCTATGTCTTCCTTATCACTGGATTGGAGTTTAGGATCGGCTGACTCATGCGTACACACGCTGCGGCGTGCTCTCCGGCGACGTAACCCGTGGAAAAGGCCGCCTGGAGATTATATCCCCCTGTATCTGCATCAATGTCCATGACTTCACCGCAAAAGTACAGTCCTCTGACTAATCGTGATGCCATGCTGTGCGGATCTATTTCCTTCAGGGAGATACCGCCGGCCGTCACAATGGCGGAAGACATGGGGAGAGGTTTCTTGATGTTGAAACGAAGTGACTTCAGATGATCCAGGATGTTTTCCCGCTCACCGGCGTTTATCTGATTTCCCGGTTTATCCGGCGGGATACCCGTCAACGCGATGAAAGGATCAACCATTCTGGCGGGGAGAAGCCCCCTCAGGATGCTCCGGTATTTCTTCCTGCTGAACCGGTCAAAGTCCCGCTGGAGACGTTCCCGGAGCTGGTTCCGGCCAAGAGCCGGTTTGAGATCGATGGAAACGCTGACGGGGCCATGAACAAGGGCATCGACCACAGCAAGGCTCATCAGCAGGGTTATCGGCCCGCCGATACCGAAGTGGGTTATCATCATCTCCCCCATCCGGCTTTCGATAACGGGCCGGCGGGGATGTTTATCCCCTGTGCCGCGCCCCGTATCGTGGTCCGGTGTGAAAGATTGGTCAATCTCTTCCGCCCGGCACTGAAATGCCGTGAGACGGACATTACGGAGACTCACCCCCTGCATCGACTTTGCACGAGAGATTTCTGCCACAACAAGGGGAACCAACGCGGGACGAAGCCCGGTGATGGTATGACCCAGAGCCGCGGCCATGGCATAGCCGTCACCGGAAGAACCGGTGGCGGGATAGGTTGCACCCCCTGTCGCCAGGATGACGGCTCCGGCGGGATAATGGCCGTTCTCCGTCCGCACACCTGTCACCCGCCCTTTTTCGACCACAATCTCCGTGACCCTGGAACGGGTTAGTATCCTCACACCATGTTCCTTCATATACTTCCCGAACGCTGCCACAACATCACCGGCATTGTCAGAAACAGGGAAGATTCTCCCGCCCCGCTCGATCTTCGTTTCCACACCATAGCGCCGCAAAAAGGCAACTAAGTCCTCCTGAAAGAAGTGGTGAAAAGCCCGGTAGAGAAAGCGGCCGTTAGGGCCGTACATGAAGATGAAATCGTTCAGATCCCTGGTATTCGACAGGTTACAGCGTGTCTTACCGCTGATGAGGATCTTCTGGCCCAGGCGACGGGTTTTTTCAAGGAGAAGAACGCGGGCACCCGTTTCTGCGGCCCTCCCCGCAGCCATCATTCCACCTGCGCCGCCGCCGACGATGATTACATTGCTTGTATGCTGCATGTCATTCATAACGACATAAAGAGTACAGACGGGCGAAACACCTGTCCTGCTCAAGGTTAGATGTCTGACCAGACTTAAGATTGAGCGTCTCAGTCGATATCATACTGTGTCACCGGTATCACGAAATAAAATCGGGGGTCAAGGCGATTCCTGAAAGTGATTCATTTACTTATCTTGAGTTGAAACAGGCGTTATGATATGAATACCGCACACAACACACAAGGGATCATCTATCCAAGCCGTTACATTATTTTTTCGCTCAGGATCATGATGGAAAAAATCGTCTTCATTGTGAATCCGCACTCAGGAAATGGCGCAACGGGCAGAGAGTGGCCTCTCATCCAGGATATGGCCCGCAGCAGGCTCGGTTCTTTCACCTCATACATGACCACCCGATGCGGCGACGCCACCACGATCGCCCGGAGGAGTCTCGATGCAGGTGCCGACCTCATCGTCTGTGTCGGGGGAGACGGCACTCTGAACGAGGTGGTAAACGGATTCATGGATGAAGACGGGCCGATTATAACTGACGCGATACTGGGATTTGTGCCAAACGGAACAGGTTGTGATTCCGTCAGGACCATCACGATACCGAGAAATATCGAACAGTCACTGGACACAATCAGAGAAGGGCATGTCAGTGTCATCGATGTGGGAAGGCTCCGGTATCACGATCACCAAGGCTTCCCGGCAACCCGGTATTTTCTCAACATCGCCAGTTTCGGCCTGGGTGGTGAAGTGGTCGACCGCGTCAACAGGAACAGCAAAGCCCTGGGCCCTTTTATCTCGTTTATCTGGTCAACCCTCCTCTCAATCTTCCTTTACGGGAAAAAGCATATCAGGCTCAAAATCGACGATCACTACGATGGGGAAGTCACCACCTGGAATATCGCCGTCGCCAATGGGAAGTTTCACGGAGGCGGTATGCAGGTAGCCCCGGATGCTGTTGTCGATGACGGACTCTTTCATGTAACGGTAATCGGAGATTTGAGCCTTCCGGAGGTCTTCTGGCACCTGCCCAAATTATACAACGGGAGAATCAAGGATATCAAAAAGGTATCTATCCTGACCGGCAGAAAGGTGGTGGCATCCTCCGAACAGTGCGTTTTGCTTGACGTCGATGGAGAACAACCTGGCTGTCTCCCCATTTCCACTGATATGATACACGCTGCACTGCGAATGATTACGAAGAAGCCATGATGAAATTTTCCTCATTGGATGGGGTTTAATTCTCCAGATTCCCTTCACAAGCCGTGTACCAGGGCGCAGGAAATTTACCTAATGATACGTAATTTTAAACAGTTGACTCCTTGACAGGGAATTGAAGAATCATGGTATATAGATTGCACTCATTTGATTTATTGAAATATAGTTATGTGAAAAGATTGCACGGAGATCTCATACACTGAAACGGAAGAGGGAGGTTGCTGCGCATGAAACGACTGATGGTGTTAATCGCAGGGTCGATTCTTATCCTGTCGACTTCAATCTATGCCACCGACAGAACATCTTCAGTTCCCGTAAAAAAAGAACCGCCTAAAGCAGTTTCCATGAGACCGGTAAAAGAAACCAAGGTAACCTTCACCGGAATAGTTAAGGAAATTTCTGATACAATGATCATGGTTGAACGCACGGTCAAAGGGAAGACGGAAACCATGGAATTCGCGCTGGACAAACCCGTTGAGAAAATCAAGGCCGGGGACAAAGTGACGGTAAGCTATATTAAAAAAGAAGGAAGGAACATCGCCACCAGGGTGACCCCGGTTGTTGCCAGGAAGATAGTAAAAAAGCCCACGCCGCCGAGAGAACCAAGGCAATTATCTCCCGAAAAAACGCCTTCCGGGAAATAGAATTTGAACATAACGTTTTGAAGGGCACAGAGAGATGATTTCTGTGCCCTTTTTCGTTACCGCGGAATAATTGAGTTTTTCCGTTTTTTCTGTTATGAGGTTCAATCAGTCATGATTATTGAGGGATGACCTCACATTGAAAACATTACGCAACATATTCAGTAAAGCAATAGAGAGAAGTGCCAACCTGACCGTCCGCACGCGGCTCACGATCCTGACGATTCTCGGGCTCGCGGCAGCGATGGCGATATGGGGAGTGATCCAACTCCGGGCACTGGACGAGATCTTAGTGGAACAACAAGTCAAGAGGCTTTATGACCTCGCGGAAACGGTAAGCACGTACTACCAGCATTTCCCTACGGGGAGAGGTTTATCGGCCCTTGATGAAGCCATGGAAGATCACGTGAAGACGGATATACGTTTAGCCCGCATAGATTTGTTTTCCATCATAAACGGTGAGCTCGAATATATCGTCGGTGCAGGTAGGGTTCCCTACGAGTGGCCTGAGAAGGTAATAAGCTCGGCCATCGAAAAATCGAAAACGCAGCGTATCGAAATAGACACAGACAGTGGGCCGGCCCTTGGTCTGCTGTATCCATTCCTCTCAGAAAGAGAATCCCAGATTTTTGTGGGTGTGATCGTCTTCTCCCAGACCAGGCTGGAAATTTTATCCCGGGCGAAGCGCCTGTTACTATTCAGCAGCGTGGGATTGCTCATCGCCATTCTTCTCATGTTAGCGCCGAGTTACCGTTGGCTCATCGGACGGCCATTGAAGGTAATTATTGAAACGATCGATGAATTCCGGAAAGGGAAATACGTGAGAAGGATACCCATAGCCAGACAGGATGAATGGGGTCAACTGTCAAATCACTTCAATGTGATGGCCGATGAAATAGAACAGGTTCTGGCACGTGATCGAGAACTTCACAGGCACCTGGAGGAACGAGTACAGGAAGCAACCCACAAAGTGGTCCAACTGCAGAAACAGGTCACCCAACTCCAGCAACTTACCGCTCTGGGATATCTGACAGCCTCAATGGCGCACGATCTGGGCACGCCTCTCCATTCGATAGCCGGTTTATCGAAACTTCTTCTGGAACATGACACCTGGCCACCCGATGTGGCCAGAAAACTGGAACTCATCGTGCAGCAAACCCAGAGGCTCAATACCGTCATTCAGAACGTACGTCATGCGACGCGACTTCCGGAACCACACTTCGAAGCAATATCGGTCCCCGACCTTCTGAATGAGACCCTCCCCCTGGTCGAACCGCTCATGCAAAAGTCCGGTATTCAGCTCATGGTAAATATAAATGAGAATATTCCCGTTCTTCACATAGACCGGTACCGTATGCAGACAGCTTTGCTCAACCTCATTCAGAATGCTCTGGAGGCCCTGCCCGATGGCGGTAAAATCACGATTACCGCTGCGCCGGTTCCTCAGACCCAGACGGTCTCGATCATAGTAGAAGACAATGGTCCCGGAATTCCCCTCGAACTCATCGAAAGGGTTTTCGAGCCTTTCTTCAGTACACATACTGATGAGGGATTACGGGGTCTCGGATTGGCTATCGTGCAGGATATCGTAAAAATCCACGGCGGCAGAATCGAAATCAAAAGCCGTCCCGATGAGGGAACTCATGTGATCCTCCATTTCCCGGTCATTGACACGACACTTTCGGCAGAAGCCGCTCAAGACAGTTCACACTCCCGCAATCTGTAACCCCATATCTTCATGCGCAGAGTTTTTCGTAGGCAACCGAATGTCATTGTCTGCCTCGAAGACACTCGGGCGGCGGCATACACACGACACAATAACGATCGGGCACATGCAGGTACTTGCATAAATATGCCACAGCAATGTCGGTAAGGGCGCTCGAAAACCAGACACATTTAGGCCCTCCATGGACATCGCATACGCTCGCATTATTGTCTTGGCAGGGCACACAGAACATATGTTTCCAGCTCCAGCATGTGCCATACCACCCGTGGCATGTAACATCCTGACACACGATTTTGTAATCCGGGCAACTCAGCGCCGAGGTGGCTTCGCAGAAACCGAAAAGCAGCCCTATCGTAACGACAAGCATTAACATTTTCTTCATGATCACCCTCCGTTCACCTGCTTTTACCGGACTGCAACTCATCTGTCTCCTCTCTTTCCGATCTTGAAGACCGTATGGGCGACGTAATCATCTCCGACCTTGTCATAGGCCACCCTAACATGGGCACCCTTCTTGAGATCTTTGATGCCAGCACACTTGTCATCCCTACATCCCGCGAACTTTGCTTCCGACACATCAAATTTGACGGCCTTCTTGTCGAGGGCATATTCCCGCATGAGAATCGTCTCGTCATGGATGTAATAGTCCGCTTCGTACTTTGACCGCACCGTTATCGTTTTGCGGGCCGCATCGACAGCGCTGACCGTCCCCAAGATCGTCGTGATGACTTTAACTGTCCGTTTTCCCTTTGCCGCCTCCTGTGGCTTCTCCTGGGCGTATGCCCCGGTGAGGATTGCCGTCGTGAACAGCAACGCACAGAGAATGTTTACGCACCGTTTCATGGGTGACACCTCCTTGCTCTTTGCAACTGAAGACGATGAAGATAAATAATACTGAATTATTGATAATAAACTTACCTTGCCACCGACTAAATATTGGGAGTGTAAATTGCTTATCAAGAAAAAATTGCAATAAGATATGGGGCTCTGAGTTCCGTTCTTGCCTTAATCACTGAACACACATTGCCAGTTTCTCAATAATTGATCCGAAATCAGTATCACCATCGACTCTCACTGCGGTGCTTAACTTCCGTAAAACCCCCCTCGTTAACGCTGTACCTATCGCCTCATGACCGCAGCGCCTTTATAGGGTCTAACTTCGCGGCGGCACGAGCCGGATAATAGCCAAAGAAAATGCCCACTGCAGTGGCTACACCAAATCCCAAGGCGATGGAACCGTAGGAAATCAGGAATTCCCATTGAGAGAGCTTCGCGAAAACGAGCGACACGAGGACGCCAAGGAGGATCCCAATGACACCGCCAACAAGACAGAGGGTTACCGACTCTATGATAAACTGTGTCTGGATGTCTCTCTGCAGAGCACCGAGTGCCCGGCGCAATCCGATTTCCATACGGCGCTCCGCTACTGAAACCAACATCATGTTCATGACGCCGATGCCCCCGACAATGAGGGAAATACTCCCGATGGCACCCAGAAGGAGTGTAAAAAGCCGCATCTGCTTTTTCATGTTGGCGATCAGCTCTTCCGCCGTAAGAATAGTGACACTGAGCCCCTTAGATCTTTTGTTAAAGTAATCTTTGACTTCGGTTTTGATCTCCGTCGTTGTCTTTTGCCCGCCGAGACGGACCATGAAGGAATCGATGCTTCTGTATTGAAAAAACCTCCCGGCCGTGGTGATATGCGTAAGTACTGCGTTATTGATATCGCAAGGTCTCATCCCGCCCTGGGGAACATGATCGAGGACGCCGACAATTGTGTAGATCCGGTCCCCCAAGATAATTTGATTGCCTACAAGATTGGTAATGCCGATACCTCTGAGAAAGTCGCCTATTGCTTTTCCAATAACACAAAAACACCGGTAGGCATCCAGATCGGTAATGAGTCTGCCTTCTCTCAGCCGGATCATGTTTAATGTGAAAAAGGACTCCGTGACGCCCGTCTGCTCCAGGTACGTTTTCTTGCCGTGGAGGGTGTATTCGCCTCCTGAGCCGAGAAAAGGAGCAACCTCCAGAATGTCGCGGACATGTTTCTTCAGTTCGAAAATGTCTTGCAGTTTCATTTCAGCGGTCTTGTCGGAGAATTCCCTTCTCACGACGGCGACATCCACGCCCATGTCCTGGAACTGCTTGAGCGCCTCATTCTCCACGATTGCGCCGATGGAAACCATACCGATGACGGAGCCTATTCCGATAATAATACCGGTCAGGGCAAGGATTGTTCGCTGTTTCGCGCTGGTGAGACTCCGGAGGGCTTCCTCTATGTTGGCCATGAATATCACACGACTTCCCTCTGATCCTGATGGACGATTAATCCGTCGACGATCTCTTCCCGGCGCTGACAATGCATGGCAATTTTCGGATCGTGAGTGATCACGACGGCGGTAATTCCCTCTTCCTCGTTTAGTTTCCGGATGAGGGCCATAATCTCCTGCCCCGTTTGTGTATCAAGGGCTCCCGTAGGTTCATCGGCAAGGATGACGGAAGGTTTTCCCACAATCGCCCGGGCGATGGCAACGCGCTGTTGCTGGCCTCCCGACATTTCATTCGGCCTGTGATGGGCCCTATCCTCCATCCCTACTTTTCTAAGAAATGCCATAGCCTGCTCCTTGATCTCCGATATCCTCAATCCCCGGTAAACGAGAGGAAGTCCTACGTTATCCAGAGCAGTGAGACGCGGGAGCAGATAATACTGCTGAAAGACGAATCCGATTTTCTGATTTCTAAGGGTAGAAAGGGCCCGGTCATCATCGTAACAAATCTTTTCTCCCTCCACGTAATAGTCTCCCGATGTCGGCCGTTCCAGGAGCCCCAGCATGTGCACCAGAGTCGATTTTCCACTCCCTGAGGCCCCGACGACAGCTAAAAGCTCTCCCCTCTCGACCTCTATGGAAATCCCCCTGAGAACGTTGACCTCCGTAGGCCCGACTTTATAGGACTTATAGATATCCACAGCTTTCAGCATTGACATGGTTCATCTTACGGGTCAATTCAAAACAACCTCATCCCCACTATTGAGGCCCTTAATGATTTCTACTGAATCCAGTGTGGTAATTCCCGTTTGCACCTTGACTTTTTCCATTTCTTTCGTCTTCTTGTTCTTCACGGTCACAACGTAGTCATTCCCCTCCAGGTGGACAGCACCAACGGGTATCAGGATGGTATTCGGTTTATTCAGAATTAAAACGGACATATTTGCAGTCATTCCAAAGCGCACCATTTCCGCCTCATTGGGAGAGAGACTGTCCACCGTTATCGCGATTTCAAAGGAAGGTGTCTTCATCGATCCCCCGTCGCTTCCCGCTACATTCGCCTGCGAAGATACATGATAGACTTTCCCTTTGAGCGAAACACCCGGGAAGGCGTCTCCGGTAATAGCTACATCCTGGCCCTTCTTTATTTTCATAATTTCCATCTCGTCCACATTGGCAGTTACAGAGACCCCTTTCGTGTCACCGATGGAAAGCAGGATTTCTTCCTGGTTGAATGATACGCCCTTTTCAACAGCCTTCCCTTTCTTATCTTTGTCTATAGGATCAGGGAGGATGATCGTGCCGGAGACTGGAGCATAAATGTTCGCCCGGTTAAACCGCGATCTCAGATCAGCGAGCTTTACCTTCGTATTTTCATACTCAAGCTTCGTAATCTTCAGATTTTCACCCTCTCCCTTGGCTTTTGCGGTTTTGAATGTCTGAAGCTCGTTTTCGTAATTATTCTTTTCATTATCGTACTCATTGGCCGAGACGATGCCTTTTTTGAAAAGAATTTCTGTTTCCTCAAAAGACCTCTTCGCCTTGGCTAAGGAGCGGGTCGCCTTGGTCATCTCATCGCTATCCTTCCAGTTGACGACCTCCCTTAAATTCTTGTTCGCCTTAATAAAAGCGGCCTCCGCATCCCTGTATTTCGATTCAATTTCCGTTGTATCCATACGCACAATGAGCTGACCCTTGGCGACTGTCTCACCATACTCGAAGAACTTCTCCTTCACAGCCCCTGCAAAGGGGCTTGTCACATTTACTATCTTGATCGGCTTCAGAATTCCTCTTAATAAGATACTATCACTGAGGGTCTTCGGTGTGACGGTATAGATTACCGGCACGCCGTCTCTTATTTTAGGCGAAGGCACATACTCCGATTTCTGCGGATGGACTTTCATCCATGTCACAATACCCATGAAAACAAAGAGGAGGATGATAAAGGCGGTTGCCGCAATGCGGATCTTGTGCACCTTTCTCAGGGCGGCCTGTAGGTCGGTGTTCACCTCTTCCAGTTCAAGATAGGACTTCTGCAGTTCCACATGCTGCGCCTTGATTTCTTCCGTAAGCCGATACTCTGTTTCACGCAGCTTTTCCACTTCCGTCCTGTCACTGAACACAACGATAACGGCAACATTCCTTTTCTTCCCTCCCTCCCCTGACGCGAGGAAGGATGTTGTCACGGACAGGGTGAGCGTCTTCCCTGCTGTCTGGTAACTGACAGTGCTGTAGTGGGTTACCGCCTCATCGTAGACGGCGTTCAGAACGGTCTGATTAAAGGCATCGTTGCCTTCCATGGTGAGAAAAACTTCACCGAAAGGCCGGTCAAGGACATCATCCCTCTTCAGATTCAGTATCTTTTCCGCCGCTCTGTTTAATGTGATAATGCAGCCGTCGAGGGAAATTGTCATTACCCCATCGGTCATGTTCTCGAGAATATTTTTATAGATGATTTCATCCTGTTTCATATATATTCTTTTATTATCTCCCTGTTTGCTTTTGAGTAACCGATTTCTTTACCTCTTCCGGTAGTTTGACCTCATTATCTTCGCGCTTGACGGCAACATTCCAGCGGTCAAGAGTAACACCCAGCGACTGATCAAGTGCCGTTAGGGAATTGAAGTAGGTCATCAGAGCTTGCAATTCTGCCGTCCGCTGATTCCTTACGTCATTCTGGAAACTGACAACCTGAAAGTTGGTCGTCCGTCCTAGTCTCAGTTTTTCCTGTTCGATACTGAGTTTCCGCTCCGAGAGTTCCCGCCCCTGCCTGGCGAGGATGTAGCTTCTGTAGTTGACATCTACGTCACGGAGTTTGTTATGTACATCAATCTCGATATCGGCTATTAGTTTCTTCAAATTCAGGTTGGCTTTTTCCAGGGCTACTTTTGCCGATACATAGGTACTTTCCGTTGCCAAATCCCTCAAAGGGATATTAAGTGCGAGCCCTACATTCCAGTCGCTCTTCCCGACTTGTTGGTCGCTTAAGGCCCGCCTGTATGTATCGCCGGTGCCGGTGCGGCCGGCGCCTGTAACCAGCGAAAGATCCCAGAGAAGACTTCGCTTCTTAACAGCCAGATCAAGTTCCGCCAGTTCCCTGTTTTGAACAGCCTTGATATAATCCGAGCGGTTTTTGAGGGCAATACTTACGGCTTCGTTTAGCGGGGGAAATGTCACCTTTTTCTCGGTCTCCTCAACTGGCAAGAACCGGGTGTTCTTGTCCAGATCGAGGGTTTGGAGTAAGGTAAGCAGCGTGGATTCAATGCTGTTCTTGGCTGTAATAACGCTTAATTCCCGATTGGCGACGTCGTTCTGGGCCTGAATGATCTCCGTGCTGGCCATTCTCCCGGCGTCGATAAGCGCCTTGTTTACTTCCAAGGTCTGCTTCGCTGTTTCCAGCCCTTTCACCTGGATCTCATAGTTACGCAGTGCCGAAACGTAATCCCGATAATTTGAGATCGTCGTCGTGATGGTGTTTGCCAGGGTGTCCCTCAGGTCGAGGACATACTGTTCCTCAGCGACGCGGGCCTGCCGGACGGACTGCGTCGCTACATCAATGCCTGCATTTTTCAAGATAGGCTGGGTGAAGGTAACGTTCCAGCCTGAACTGTATCTGTAATCCGTACCGACATCCGCTTTGGTCGCCGGATTATCCCAGGTGAAATTGAATGTGCCTCCCGTAGGGATCGTCAATGTGGCCATGAATTTACCATCCTGCGTTGACGCCTGGGTTCTGGTATCGTCAACATTATACGTTGAAGTAGTCTTTGTAGAAAATGTCAGGCTCGGCTGCGGCATGAATTTGTCTTCGGCAACACGGAGGAACATTCTCTGTGATATCCGGTCAAGATAAGCGTTTCTTATGGCTACATTATTCTGTAGAGCAAGCATGACACAATCAGACAGGGTGAGTTTTTTTAACTCCGCATCCTGAGGGGTTTTTGCCCGTTGATCATCACTGAAAGCTGACGATGCATTAAGAGTAAAAAAGATGATAAACATTATGAGTATGCAATACATCCCGAAGGATTTTTCCCGGAAACGATGCATCTATGTATTATCACCTCGCATGATTTTATCCAGTTCCTTCTGGACATGGTTGCATCAGGGATTGGAAGCGCTATCTTATTGTGATGCTCTTTTGCGATAAAGAAGATCTCTCATATCTGCCACGTTAATAGCTTGTTGATAATGGATTAAGAAGATGCCGCGTGATTCCAGAATTATAAAGAGGAGCGTTTTCGTGTGTCAAGACAATTCGACAACAAAATGTAATATTTATCGCCGTTCAGTGTATACTGATATGTCTGTCCGGCAAATAGATAATCCGTTTTTCGGAGAATGCAGCACAAACGATTTACCGCGTTAGATTTTCCATAGCTTTTTTGATCGTTGCGGGAGATAAGGAAAGAAATATATTTTTTCTAAAATATTCTAAAGTATTTGGTTGATATTTCTGAAGATATTTATTATTTCAATACTATATAGACAAGAGATGGGTATGAATGTATAATTCCGGCACAAGAGATTATGGGAAGATTTGAAAAAAAGGATGTCAGGAAATAAAGAAAGCATTATCTATCATGTTAATTATCGGGTTAATATTGGGAGGTCCATCACCTTTTGTCACAAACGCAGAAGCAGAACAGGATCCACCAGGAAAGCCCGGTATATGCAGTACATGTACAGATGGCGTTGCAACAATAATTGATAAACTACCGAGTGATATTTCCTGCGATACAGCTGGCGCTGTATTCGGGGGTGCATGCGCAGTTACATTCTCGGAGGTGCCTATTATAGTCGTAGCATGCGCCGCGATGGGGGCAGTGAGTGCTGATCTCTGTAAATCATATGGCCTCCCATACATGAAAGATCACAAGTCGGAGGTGGCAAAAGTAATCTGTATGAGAGGCTATTTTTGCTGGAAATAGAAAAAAAGGGAGGGACAAAAAATGAATTTTTTATTGTGCACCTTTATAGAGTTAAGTAATGTGTTACACTTTCTCTCTCCGAGACGAAAGCGCTTCATTCTGACTGTGTTCGTTGCAATTATTACTCTTTTCTCATTTATTCCCTCTGCTTTTTCCGAAACCCCGAGAGCTGATTCCAAGACAAGCTTCATATTCATACAGACCGCTACGAGCGGCTCGTTCACCCCGGTGAGCGGAAAAACGGGTGAATTTATCCTTGAACTCCGGGATGTTTCTCATGATACGGTATACGTTTCTGACCGGCCTGAAAGGATAGTGGGCGCAGTTCAAACTGGCAAGTTTCTCAAAGGTTTTGACTTCGGTATTGATAACCCACCCAATGCAGCCGTGGTGCTCACGGAACCCGTCTCTGCTGAACAGGACGTAGTGCTTGTTGAACTTTCTCAGCCTCGATATGATGAAAAAATGAGGAAGCTGACGTATCGAGCAAGTCTGTTAGGCGAGTACAAGGGGTTGGGATTGAAATCCTTCATAGCCCGTAAAGACGAAAGCTTACCGAATGAATTCAGGAGCGTCAGTGTCTACATCGACGATTGCCCAGACAATTATGTACGGTGTTACGGACGATATAGAGGGGAATGCCGAGTCTATTGTGGCTATGGTACGGGAGGGAAGGTTGGGTATTGCTGGAATTGGACGCTTTGGGGGTGCTTCCCATGTCGTGATTACACGAGCAGGTGTACAGGGTCTGGAGGCCCATGCGATAAGATATTTCCGATAGAGTGCAGTAACCGTAATGACTGCACGACCGTGACATCCTTATCATGTCCATGATAACCGGCCTTACTATTATACATTAACTTTAGTGTCCACAAAAGGAATCATACCTCACCTGTTTATATATGAAATACTATAAGGTGGTGCGGAAGGATGATAAAGGTGAATGGTATTCGTTTACCGTCATGCCTCATCATGAAAGACTAAAGCTTCACTATAAATTGGGAAGCCGCACTGTTCCAGAAGTAGGTGAAATATTTGTATTTTCTTCTTTATCGTATGCGGTGGATTTTGGGAAAAATGAAAAGCGCGTAATCGTTACGGGCGATGCTGAAGAAATAAAGGCGGTGGAAGGTTGTATTCCTCTGTTGGACGATATGTGCGTTTATGAAGATATATTCTTTTTTTGGAAAGGAATCTGGAGCCCACTTACAACTATATCCGCCTGGCCTATCGGAAGATTTCAAGTACCTCCTGTCGGGACGTATGTGTGTAAAGCTTTTACGCCAACGGAAATAATATGTGATAACTACGAACAACGTTCTGTCTTGAATCCGCTAACTGCGCAAATTGGAAAGTAATAAAGCGCAGCTTCACTATTATCCGAAAACTATCTAATGAGATCTTTGCTCAACACCCTTTTTCGTCATTCAGGCGAATCTTTATCGATATGTTTCGAGTTATTGTTTTTTCAAAGAATCTTCATGGTTCTTTAATATAATTGTAATAATAATTAGTTAATATGTCCTAAAAAAGCAGGAGGATGTATTTACGCTGACTGGCAGCTACATCTCACGATGTCGCGTTCCTCAACAATCCGTAACGCTGGATCTTCGTGCGCAGAGTTTTTCGGTCAATTCCCAGAAGCTGCGCTGCCTGGCTCTGATTCCAGGAAGTCGTCTGGAGTGCCTGGAGGATCTGTTTCCGCTCCGCCTCCTCCAGGGGGGGGAGGAGAGGAAGTCTTGGATCCCGCCTCGGGCGGAATCTTTCCGGCAGGTGTTCGGGAAGTATCACCATAAATGGTGACAGCAGAATGGTTTGCTCCAGGACATTCTGCAATTCACGGACATTCCCGGGCCAGTCATAGGCTACCAAAAGTTCCATCGCTTCATCGGATATCCGCACTGAAGGATATCCAAGCTTTTTCAGGAGTGATTCAATTAACTGCGGCAAATCCTCCTTGTGTTCTCTGAGGGGGGGCATATGCAGACGCACGACGAACCGATAGAGGAGATCGGATCTGAAATTACCCTTTTTCACCTCCTCATCGATATTTCGGTTTGTCGCCGCAACAACGCGAACGCTGAGATGTCGGACCTCGTGACCCCCCAGACGCCGGATTTCCCCGCTCTGCATAAAGCGCAGGAGTTTCCCCTGGAGAGGGGGAGGCATCTCCGTAATTTCATCCAGGAAAATGGTCCCCTCGTGAGCAGAGGCCAGAAGCCCCTCGTGCTTATGATTGGCCCCCGTATAAGCCCCCTTTTCATAACCGAACAGTTCCGAATCCAGAAGAGTGTCGGGAATTGCGCCGCAATGCACCACGACGAAGGGTTTTTCCTGTCGTGAACTTAATTGATGGAGTGCCCGTGTCGCCAACTCTTTGCCCGTGCCGCTCTCGCCTTCGATCAACACACTCGCTTCAGCATCGGCAATACGAACGATCTGTTTATAAAACTCAACCATGGTCGCGGAAGAACCGATAAACTGGGGTTCCCCCGGTATCTTAGGCTGTCCCCGCATGCGCAGCTGACGGAGTCTCCTGACATCCAGCACCTTCTGAACCATAGTGCGTATCGCTTCCGGTGAAAAAGGTTTACTGATGTAATCCCATGCACCGAGTCGCAGCGCCTCCATTGTTGTTTCCAGAGAACCATAGGCAGTCATCAGAATGACGGGCAACTCCGGCCACTTCTCCCGGACACGGCGGAGGAACTGAAGACCGTCGATCTCAGGCATACGGATATCCGACAGGAGAAGGTCACACTGGGAAAGGTCTTTCTTAAGAACCTCTTTCGCGGAGGTGTATGTATCGACTTTATAGTCTTCGCGAGACAGCGCTTCCTGCAAAAATTCACAGGCCACGGCGTCATCATCGATGACAAGGATGTGAATATGCTTCATGCTTATTTACAGGCCCTTTTGCGCCATGTAGTTCGCCAGATCCGCCACCCGGCAGGAGTATCCCCATTCATTGTCATACCACGTGACGACCTTGGCCATATTGTCCCGTAGAACCTGGGTAAATTCAATATCCACAATCGAAGAATGGGAGTTTCCCTTAAAGTCCATGGAAACGAGACCTGCCTCTTCACACGCCATTATACCCCTTAATTGTTTCTTCGCCGCACTCTTCAGTACATCTCTGAGTTCCTCTGTAGTGGTCTTTTTACCGAGATCGGCAACGAAATCAACAATCGATACCGTCGGCGTCGGCACTCGGAGAGAGTACCCGTCAAAACGGCCGGCGAGATCGGGAATCACCAGGGCCAGAGCTCTCGCGGCACCGGTTGTGGTCGGAATGATATTCTGGCCGGCGGCGCGAGCCCGCCGGAGGTCTTTATGAGGAAGATCCAGGATACGCTGATCGTTCGTGTACGAGTGAACCGTGGTCATCATCCCCTTCTCGATCCCAAAGGCCTCATGAACAACAAGGGCGGGTGGGGCAAGACAATTAGTCGTACAGGAAGCATTCGACACGATGTGGTGTTTTTGTGGCTTGTAATCCCTGTGATTAACCCCCATCACCACCGTGATGTCTTCCTCTTTTGCGGGAGCGCTGATAATCACCTTTTTCGCCCCCGCCTGAAGATGGGCCGACGCCTTGGGACCCGTCAGAAAGAGACCCGTACTCTCAATCACGATGTCAACACCTTCATCATTCCATGGTATGGCTGATGGATCACGGAACATGAAGTTCTTGATCACTCGACCGTCAATGACAAAGGTGTCCTTCTTCACTGCAACTTCACCGGGATATTTTCCGTAGTTCGTATCATATTTAAAAAGGTGGGCGTTGGTCTCCACGTCAAAAAGGTCGTTCACCGCAGCGATAGTAAGTGTCTCAGGGTATCTTTCCAGAACGGCCTTCATTACCTGCCGCCCGATTCGTCCGAAACCGTTAATGCCAAGGCGAATCATAGCGTCCTCCTTTCAATTGTCGTCAATGCGGTATTTATGGGCGACCATCAAATCACAGCGTGTTTGCAGTGTCCTGTGAAGTCTCGCGTTATCGAGGGCGATGGCACTGAGATTTGCTACTGCCTCCAGGAACTTGATTTCCTCATCTTTGAATTTATGAACCCTGTCTGTGTAAACCCGCAGCACCCCGATGGCCTTCTTTTCGACCATTAACGGCACCACCAGAACCGACTTTATGCCTTCCTCCTTTGCTTTCGCCCCGTACTGAAAATTCTTGTCAGTCTGAACATTCTTCAGCCATACGGTTTTCCCTTTGAGGACCTTTTGATCCAGTCCGCTTTCCTTCACCAATATCGGCCCCTTATGGAGATAACTCTCGGAAAGCCCCCAGGCGCCGCCCATTACAAGCATCTTTTCCCTTGAATCCAGAAGTCTGATGCTGGAGGCCTTGACCTGCATCGCGGCGACAACGCACTTTACTATTTCCTCCAGAACTCTTGATGGATCCAGAGAGGCGTTTATGACTTTCGCCACTTCATACAAAGCAACGAAATAATCCTTCTCTTTCTTTTTCATAACCCCACCTCCTACTTTTCAAAAACCTTCATTGAAAAACCACTCACTTTATAAGTAACGATAATATTTTATCTTTACCTCTACAGGCTTCCATACGTCAATGAAAATCTATTTTGCCCTCCTGCCGGTCATCCTGAAACCGGCCTCCAGAAGCCTTGATGCATCCCGAGCTCTGAGTTTCGGATTTTTCTCACCCATTACGACCACGATGAGCCTCGTGTCATCCCTCGTCGCAGTAACGATCAGGTGGTATCCGGCGGAACGGACAAAACCGGTCTTCAGGCCATCGACGTCCGACCGCTCCTTTAACAGGGAGTTGAGGTTCTCCTGGGTAACTTCGCGAAACGTATAGTGCTGCATCGAATGAAGGTGCAATGCTTCAGGAAAATCTCGAATGTACGCCCGGGCAAGCCTGATAATGTCCCGTGCTGTTGAAACCTGCCCTTCTGCGGGAAGACCATTCGGGTTTTTAAACCGGCTGTGTCTCATCCCCAGTTTCCGGGCCTTTTCATTCATCATCTTGACAAAGCATTCGACACTGCCCCCGACATGCTCGGCAACGGCAACAGAGGCGTCATTCGCGGAAACGACGGCCATCCCCTTTATCAGTTCTTCCAGCTCAACCTCTGTTTCCGTCACAAGAAACATACTTGACCCGTCGGTGAGCTGGGCATCCACACTGATCTTCACCCTGTCCGACGGAAAAATCTTTCCCTCGTTGATCGCTTCATGCACTAAATACAGGGAGAGGATTTTCGTCAGGGATGCCGGCTGCATGGGCCTGTCAGGATTTTTCGCATAGAGAATTTTCCCGTTGCCGGCGTTCATTACAATGGCGGATTGGGCTCTCAGCTTTACATGGGGGGCAGCAAAGAGTTCCTTTTGAGTGACGAAGACCGCGAAAACGAGACATAGACAAGTAACTATCTTTTTTACTCTCATGAAATACATTCCTACAGGATTCGGACGAGCAGAAAGGACTACAAGACGCGGCAAGTATAGGGGAAACGATTACGTATGTCAACCGTAGAGAAACCGTACGTTATAAATACGCTTGACACACATACCCTTTGCCTGTTTAACGACTCTCAAAATAATCTCCCGGACCTGCCAGCGGAAACTGAACAGTGATGCCCACCATATCTGTAGCCGAATGGTCTTGACATGCACGCAGCTCATTCCCTATACTTAATCCGCGAAAAGGGGAAATCTCATAAAATATAAAACGAAGCGGAGCCCTTTCGATCCTTGATGAGCCGGGTAGCGGCGGTCGGAAAGAAAGGCGGACAGAAAACGGAGGAATTCACTGTGGATGAGGTCAAACGATTGGTTGAGATCATTGAGAAGATTGCCGGAGGTTATTACTCCGACGACATCATGGCCCTCACCACCGAAGAACAGCCGGAGCCTGTGCGAACCATCGCCGAGGCAGTAGGCATGATGATGGTGAAAATCGAGGCACGGGAGTACAAACTGGAGATGATGGTGAAAGAGCTCAGGGCACTCAACCAGAAAATTAAGGAAAACACCATCAAGACCGTGTCAGCCATGGCCCATGCACTGGCAGCGAGGGATCTCTATACGGAGGGGCATACCGCCAGGGTAGGGAACCTTGCAAGCAGGATGGCCCGGCACTTGGGGCTGGATGAAGAATCCGTAGAACACATCCGGCTGGGAGGGATCCTGCATGACATCGGAAAGATTGGCTTCCCCGACCCCTTATTTCAGGCCCACGAGGTCCAGAACCCGCCAGAAATCATCAAGGAGATCGTCAAGCATCCTCATGTCGGGGTGGAAATTCTCAAGGACTTGGATTTCCTGGGACCCTCCCTCGAGTTTGTGCACTGCCATCATGAACGCCTGGACGGCAAGGGCTATCCCCGAAACCTCAAGGCCGAAGAGATCCCTTTGGGTGCACGCGTGTTGGCCGTTGCGGACAGCTACGATGCCATGACAACCGATCGACCCTATCAGAAAGGCAGGTCCCCGGAGACCGCACTCGCCATCCTGCGGCAAAACGCGGGGACCAGATGGGACGAGACATGCATTGTTGCACTGGAGAGTATCCTCAAAGAGACAGGAGTCGCTGCGGCCAATAACCTGTAAGCACCGGCAGAGAAGGCCGGTACACTGTAATCACTTCTCTCACGTAGGTGTTTGTCAACAAATACGCTGTTGTCAGCAAATACGCTTGACACACATACCCTTTGCCTGTTTAATGCTGCCGACATATTACTGAGGAGGATCTATGCGCACTATCCTAACTTTACTTCTTATCTGCATGCTGGCATGCCCGTCCTGCACGCCGAAACTCACCCAGACACCTGAAGAATCTTTGAAAAGGGATTTCCCAAGAATCAAATATGACTCTCTCCGGCCCTTCGACATCAAGGGGATATACGAGGGCAATACGGAAAACGAAATATTCTACTACGTCCCCGAGATGGGGTACCTCTTCATCGGCGAGATCATCACAAAAGACGGTCGAAGTCTCACCAGAGAAAGACTACAGGAAATTATCTCGCAAAGACTGAGGGAGAAAATAAAGGAAATCCCGCTCGACAAGGCTGTCAGCATCGGTACGGGGAAGCATCGGGTCATCGAGATCACCGACCCGGACTGTCCCTACTGCCGGAAGGTCTCCGAATTCTTTTCCCAGCGAACCGATGTGACAAGGTATGTCTTCTTCAATCCGTTACCTTTCCATCCCAAGGCGGAAGGTAAGGTGCTCTACATCCTCTGTGCCGCCGACAGAGTGAAGGCATACGAGGAAGCCATGACAGGCAGGCTTGATGAAGGTGACTTCAAAATCTGCGAAGACGCTAAGATAAAAGAATTACTGGAAACGCACAAGAATATCGCCAATCTCATGGGGATTTCAGGAACTCCTTTTTTCTTCATTGACGGGAAAACGGCAGTCTTCGGTGCCGATATCCCGAAGCTGGAGAAACTGCTGCAGGAACGGCAATGATTTATACAGGTCTGGATACCTTTTTGCTGACCCGCATCAGTATTGATATGTACATACACGGGCAAAGGGAAAGGGCGGAATGAAAAGGAGGGAAAGAGCAACGGCTATGTAGTAACATTCGGTGACAAACGTGTCTACGTGGCGGGAGATACGGAAAATGTCCCGGAGATGAAGAATCTGAAGGCAATTGACATCGCGTTCCTCCCGATGAACCTGCCGTATACGATGACACCGGAGATGATGGCAGATGCGGCGAAGGCTTTCAAACCCAGGATTCTGTAACCCTATCACTACGGTGACACGGATACCGGCAGGCTTATTACCCTTCATAAAGATAGTCCGGAGATAGAGGTGCGCATCCGCAAAATGAAATAGAGGTGACCGTGACGCACCTGAAAGAGCGTGTCAATGGATTCGATAATCCAGCGTTCAATTCTTCCCGAACATCGGGCCAAGCGCGATCTCCGTCCAGTCCTGAAGGCCCGGCACCTTGATCCACAACTTCAGTTGCACCGGCACGGCGATGACCTGATAGATTGTTCCTTCAACAGTGGGACCACCCTGATCGATCGTCGTGTCTAAAACCTTCATCATGACCCGGGGACTGAACGTTCCCTTATACTTTTCACCAAGGGCGAGAAGGTTGCTGCGGCGTTGCATCGTTCTTTCACCCATCCTTTCATCGACCTGCGCGATACTCCATGTGGGGCCTGTGAAGTGGTTTGTCGCCGCCAGAATACCGTTCTGCTCAGGGTCCATCCGCCGCGTATCATACAGTGAGCTCTCATACGAGTAAGCCTTCTCCCGATCGGCTACATTGACGATGGCTGATATATTCGTCAACGTGGATTTAAAGGCCCTGTCGACCTCAGAGAGGGAAGAATAATCCTGAAGGAAAGAAAAGAGGGTCGTGAATATGGAAATCCTCTCCAGAAAGAATCCCATCCAGGGCCCGGCATTCATCTCAACAAAAAGCCCTTCGCTGTTCATGCCGGTCGGGTTGTACACGGCACCGGCATAATTGATGATGGCGGCGGGAATGCTTCCATCACCGGGTTTGAAAACCGCAACCACCATGAACCTGGCAAAATCCTTGTACAGGGGATCATCGTCATTGTTTCGCCCGAATACCAGCGGCCCCCCGGACGTGTAGAGACCCCAGACGGCGATACCGGAACAGCGTCCATAGTACAGGTGACCGATCTTCGGGTACCACTCGATCGCATTGAGCAGGATGTGTTTATCAAATCCCAGTCCGGTTGTTTCGGCCATGCCGGAGATGATTTCCTTATATCGCCGGGGATACGGATCAAATACCCCCCTGGCGATGGTTTCCAGCCGCTCCCTGGAAATCCCCCGTTTCTTGATAAAGAACTCCTCGACGGCGTCCCGGTAAAGAGTTCTTAATTCCTCCTTCAGAAGCATACCGTACTGTCTCCCCATCTGCCGATAGGTTCCGGTCAGTTCCACCACGCTGACCTTCCCGGCCCGATAAAGCTTCCCCCCATCGTATTCCGCCGTGAATTTCAGAGCCGGAGTTTTTACGCTTGCGTCCGCGGCCTGTACGGAACCGGATACAGATATGATAAGGAAACACACAATTACGATTGATATCCCGGTTTTTTTCATTCGCTCACTCCTCTTTTCATGTAATGCAACAAACCCTTGAAACATCCAACGAACCTTTCTCTACAGGTTTTCCCGGTAGCGAATCCATGCACCGCTGTCGACTTTCATCATCCGGGCGGCTTCGCCCATCCCCACGCCCAGTCCTCGGATAAAAGTAAGGTAGTCCATGACCGGCTCAATTTTTTCGGAATCCAAGTCCTCTTAACTCTTATTCAGTGCAGAAACAGAGTCAGCGGCCTACCGGCAGGGTCAACAGCGGTGTTACCGTCGGGAGATCCCCGGACTGCAGCGAATAGATGGACCCGACGAGCATCATATACGCCTTGGATCGGAGATCATCGTCGGCAATGTAGAACCAGCGGTTGCGGTACGGTACGGCGGCGAAGGCATCTCCCGGTTGATCCCATCGACTCTTTATCCGTATAAGACCGGCATGAAGGCCTCCCCGGGATAAAATATCCTTCGGAAGGGATTTGAACGGCCTGGCAATGCGTTTCATCTCCTCATCCGCCGGCACCTCAACATATAGGGCCAGGTCAAGGAGCATCTCGAAGAAACTCTTCAGCTTCACCGGAATCCGGGTACACTTATCCTTTTCTCGTTCATAGGGGGTAAAATCGCGGACGGTGGTGAGTTCCATCGTGGAAACGAAGCGGCCTCCCGGGAGGGCAATTCTCTCAGCCTTGATACCCAATAGTCCCTCCAGCTTTTCCGCTTCCCGCTGATCAAGGTAACGTAACTGCAGGCGCAGGCAGTCCGCCCCGGTCTCTCCTCTGCAGAGGCTCACAAATTCGAGATCTCCCCTACTCTGCATCTCCCCCAGCATATGGGCAAGTTCCAGGAATTTATGATAGGACGGTTCTATACCCTCACCGGTCGTGATATCCACCGAGAAATTGCGAAGTTCCCCGATCTGAACTACCGACAGCCACATGAGTGATTCAATACTCCAGCCGATTCTCGTCAGAATCAGAAACCGGTCCAGTCTCATTTCAGACTGGAGCTGCTTGACTGCTTTTTCACCCTGGAGAGGCGTGTAGGTGATGGTCGGCGCTTCAGACATGCCGGCGCCCAGCGATGGTGTGTAAAAATCAGCAATGGGAACATTATGCCTGTGGTTATGGTAGAAAGTCGCGCTCGCACCAACGCTTGCCGAATAACTGAACGATGAAGAGATAGAACCTACCTGGAGAAAGAAAAGCGGTTCAGCATACCGTGCCCGCACCAGATTGAGGAGTAATTCTTCATTGTTGCTTCTCTGTACACTCACATTGTAATCGAGCCTGTTTCCCTGCAGGGCTTTCGGTCCCAGGGAACAGCCGGTGAGGAAAACCGCCAGCAAGATAAAAAATGTGAGAGCCCCTGTTCTTTTCGGTATTATCCTGGACATCGTGGTAACCTCCGTGGTGTATTAAAAAAATAGCTTAAGGAAGAACTTCATGTGTAAAAATGACAGCGTCTAATTGAAAAGACCCGTCTTTTCAAATTCTGCGATGTCTTCGTCTGTGTAACCCAGTTCAAGGAGAATGTCCCTGGTGTGCGCCCCGGCAGGCGCACCGGTTATTCCGTATTCCGGGGGAGTCTCTGAGAACTTTATGGGGCTGGCCAACTGCCGTACCGATCCCCCCTGCGGCAGCCCGACCTCCACCACCATACCCCGCTCTTTCGCATGGGCATCATCCAGAGCCTCAGACAGCGTAAGAACAGGCTCGACGCATGCATCGACTCTCTGGAACATCTCTGTCCATTCATCCCTCGTCTTAGTTTTTATTATCTCACGAACCCGTTGCTTTACGTTTTCCGCATCCGGTGGGGCGATTCCCCCCTGCATGAGGTCGGGGCAATTGATGACCCCACAGAATGCGGCAAAGAATTGAGGCTCGATGCTGCCGACACTTATATATCGTCCATCCTTCGTCTCATAGAAATCGTAGAGGGACCCGCCATTGAGCAGGATTTCTTCCCGCAGCGGATCCTGCCCGTCGACGAGGAAACCGGCGCCATACATGGCATTGAAGGCTATCATCCCATCGGTCATGGAAATATCGATATACTGTCCCTCCCCCGTTTCTTTGCGGGAGATGACCGCCGCCAGGATACCGATCACCGCATTATGGGAACCTGACGCGATATCCGCAATCTGCATTCCCACCAAGGCCGGACCGGTTGCCTTCCTCCCTGAGTAAGACATGATCCCGGACCTGGCCAGGTAATTAATGTCATGACCTGCCCTGTTACGGAGGGGGCCTGACTGGCCGTAACCGGTGAGAGAGCAGTATATGAGTGCGGGATTCACCTTTAGCAGGCTGCGATAGTCGAGCCCCAGCTTTTCCATGACGCCCGGACGAAACTGCTCGATGAGGATGTCGTAATTATCAAGCAGACGGTGGATGATCCGAACCGACCGGGGATCCTTCAGGTTCAGGGTCATGCAGCGCTTGCCCCTCCCCAGATACGCATAGGCGGCGGAAATGTCCGTCCCGGGAATGAAAGGCGGGAAATACGCCACCACGTCCGGCCGGGAGCCGGAGACGACCCTGATAACATCAGCACCCATGTCGGCCAGGGTCATCGTGGCATACGGGCCTGGCAAAAGGGTGGTAAAATCAAGTATTTTTAATCGTTTTAGCGGTCCTGCCATATCTTTTCATCCTTTCACCCGAAAATACCACATCCCATCCCCCACGATGGGAAATAGGCATTAAACCACTTACGGGGATTTTACATTTAACCGCTCCATCAGGCAGCGGAGAAATAACAATATAAAAAAATTTATTAACACAGTTAAAAATATTAAAAAAACTTCACTTTTTTGCTGTTGCTTCCCGTGAAATCGTATCCTGAACGGGAGAGCTTTCCGCGAGAGACTCCGAAACGACTGTCCTATTCAGAGTCCAAGATCTTGTTTAATCATAACAATCCTGGTGCGCCAGTTCGAAAAAGCTCTTCCCGGAATAGTCTCGTTTATCAATCTGCTCTTTTACACAGAGGACACTTTTCGTTCCCGCAGGCGACGCACACGAACAGTCGAATTTCAATAAGGGCAGCAATAAGCAATGTCCAGAAAACGAAAAAAAAGAGCTTGTCTTTCCAGAGCCAGTATTGAGGAAATCCCACCAAGGCGACAAACGAGATTGCAGTTCCCAGATAATCTGTGACCGAGTAGTCACCTTGATCTCTCACCGGGAGGAATTGAGTCAACCACCCGGGAATAACATGGCCGCACGATGTCAATCTGACACTGCATTTGGAACAATATGAATACACAACCACAGAGGATGATGCGAGAATAAGACCGATATAAAGCCACGTCGCCGATGGGGAAACTCTGAAAATGGCAAATACACCGATCAGTACCGCAACAAAAAAAAGAAGAAGACTTACAATCCCGGGAAGCCGGTTATTCATAGCAATCCCATTTATGATCAGATAAGAGATCTTTGAACAGGGTCTTTTGCCTTAAGGCACATTTCCCCATTTCTGCATCATTTCTTTGTACCTTTCCCGGGCACTGTCGGGATCGACATCTTTCGATATCCTGCCGGTAACTCGAAGATACTATCGGGTTGGGCTCCGATTTTGATATCTCTGTATTCCACAAACCACGTCCCGTCGACGGCTGCCGTTTTCACAGGAAAGTTGATGTCGGTCGCCCACCATTGATGGGTAACCATGGTCTTATCATCCACCTTTGCCGTCACTTCATATTTTGTGCAGGGATGCCCATCGATCGTTTCACTTCCCACAACCTTCCGGCTAATCTCACCCCTTACCTTTTCTTCAGGTACTGGTGCCTCCTCCTGCTTGCCCTCTTCCACTTCCATATAGGACTTGGTGGCAGGCATAACCATCCAGACCTTCTTCAGATCCCGACGGACAATTGTGTAAGAACCTGCCGCCATCTCGCTTTCCGTCCTGAATTTTTGACCCTTCATGGCAAATTTTGATTTCATGGAACGTTTGCCCGAACCGCTTATGACCTTTGCTGACATTTCCTGCGGCATCTTTGCCGTTACGGTTTCACCTTTAGGTTTTTCCACCTTCCCTTCTTCTTTACCCTTGCCGCACCCGAAAAAGGAAAGAACAAAACACATCGCCAGAACTACAATCAGTATTCTCTTCATGGTTCACCCCTCTTTCTGTAATGATTCAACAAATTCATTATGATACTGTGAAAGCAAAAGAAACACCCCCGCATATCTCATTTCATGAGGGTTCCGGATCTTACAGACCCATGAAACGGGCGGCGATATTCTTCATGATCTCATTCGTTCCTGCAAAGATGCGCATCACCCGGACATCCCTCCAGGCCCTGGCGATGGGGTATTCCTCACAGTAGCCGTATCCGCCGTGGAGCTGGACGCACCGGTCCGCCACCCGGCAGGCCATATCCGTTGTCCAGTACTTCGCCATGGAGACATCAACCACGATATTTTTCCCCTCCATGTGATCCACGATCAGCTTATCGAGGAACGTGCGCCCCAGTTTGACCTCCGTGGCCATTTCCACAATTTCAAACTGGACATGCTGAAATTTGGTGAGGGGACGTCCGAAGGCGGACCTTTCCTTGCAGTATTTGATGGTGATATCAAGCATCCGCTCGCCCGCGGCAACCGCCGCAATGGCACATACCAGACGTTCCTGCTGGAGTTTCTCCATAAGTTTCATGAAACCGGTCCCCTTTTCTCCGAGGCGGCTCGATCGGGGAACTCTGCAATCGGTAAAGTAGAGTTCCGCCGTGTCCTGACTGTGCCATCCCACCTTCTTGATAAGCCTCCCTTTCTCGAAGCCGGGAGTGACCGCCTCCACCAGATAGAGGTCGATGGCATTATATGGATTTTCCACTTTCGGGTCTCTCGCCGCCAGCACTAAAAGATCGCAGTTGATTCCGTTGCTGATGAAGGTCTTCTGACCGTTGATAATGATGTGACCGCCCTCTTCCACCGCCGAGGTCTTTATCGCAGCCAGATCGCTTCCTGTGTTGGGTTCCGTCATGGCAATAGCGGTTATGATGTCTCCCGATACGCATCCCGGAAGGTACCTCCTCTTCTGTTCCTCCGATCCGAATGTGGTGATATAGGGAACCACCACGTCGCTGTGGAGCCCCGCGGCGAGTCCCGAATGGTTGGTTCTGGTCATCTCTTCGTTGACGATGACCGAAAAAAGAAAATCCGCGCCGGCTCCCCCATATTCTTCCGGCACATCCATGCAGAGGAATCCGTGCTCTCCCATTTTCTTCCAGGCGCTACGGGGAACGATTCCCGCTTCCTCCCATTCGTCCACGTGAGGGATCACCTCTTTTTCCAGAAATTTTCTCAGGGAATGCCTGAATATGTTGTGCTCTTCTCTGTATTGGATGATTTCCATATGCTTTCCTTTTTTTCAGGAAGATGCCTGCTATTTATATTTTCCCACGATGGAAATGGCACACACATTCTGGTGGGGGAATCCCCCCAGGTTGTGGGTCAATCCCAGACGGGGATTTCCTAACTGGCGTTCTCCCGCCCTCCCCAGGAGCTGGAGGTATATCTCATAGATCATCCGGAGTCCCGAGGCGCCGATGGGATGGCCAAAGCATTTAAGCCCGCCGTCCACCTGTGCGGGAATGGAACCATTCCTGTCAAAGAATCCATCAAGGGCGTCCTTATAGCCCCTTCCTCTCCCGGAGATGTGGAGGTCTTCGTAGGTGACAAGCTCCGTGATGGAAAAGCAGTCGTGGAGTTCCATCATGCCGATTTCCTTCCTGGGATCGGTGATTCCCGCCTCCTCATAGGCTTTCTTACTGCACACGCTGGTGGTTACGAAATGCTCGCCGTCCCACCTGTTGTATCCCCCTTCATACCCGCTGCTCACCGCAAGCTGGATCGCCTTCACGCTCACCAGGTCTTTCTTCCCCAGCTTCTTCGCAATCCTGGGTGTTGTGACAATGGCACACGCCGCCCCGTCACTTACCCCGCAACAGTCGAAGAGTCCCAGAGGGTGGGCAATGATGGGGGCGGCCATGACCTGCTCCATCGTCACCGGCCTTCTCAGATGAGCCTTCGGATTCAGCGCTCCGTTCGCATGGCTCTTGACGGAAATATGGGCCATTGCCCTTTTTACGTCCATTTCCGGAATTCTGTATTTTGCCGTGTATGCCGAAGCCAATTGTGCAAACAGGCCCGGAGCCGTCGCATTGGGAAACCACTGCCAGATGAGGGAGCCCGCATTGGAACCGGAAAGATTGGGGAGGCCTCCGTACCCAACGTCCTTCAGCTTTTCCACGCCCAGGGCAAGACAGATATCGTACGTCCCGGAGGCGACGGCATAGACGGCCCCCCTGAACGCCTCTGTGCCGGTCGCACAGAAATTCTCTACTCTTGTAATCGGCACATGGGGAAGGCGCAATGTCACCCCCAGGGACGTGGCCGATTTCCCCAGATTTACCTCTTCCATACAGGTGCCGAGCCAGGCCGCCTGGATTTCCTTTTTTTCGATGCCGGCATCCTCGAGACACTCCCGAAAGGCCTCGACAACAAGTTCCTCCGCCCCCGCATCCCAGCGTTCTCCAAACCTGGTGCATCCCATACCGATGATCGCCACCTTATCCTTAATCCCCGAAGCCATCCTGCCCTACCCCCTGACCTTATAAAGAAAGTTTTATTAACATTTACATACAAAAAAATTTTTAAACTGAAAGAAACGTTTGCACAATTACCCCCGGGTCATCGCGAGGAGCGTAAGCGACGTGGTGATCTCTCGATATATCAATAAGTTATGAGATTGCTTCACTTCGTTCGCAATGACATTGTAGACGTTATGCAAAGCTTTCTGAAAATTGTCTTCAGAAAGAGAGACCGGTGGAGTAAGCGTTAGAATGGCCAAAAGAAGATTTTGAGCACTTTCGAAGACAATTTTACATACCGCATGTTTTTACACATTTCTGAGAGTAAAGAGCTTTTCGATGAGTTGTGCCTTCATCATGTCCCCTTCTATCTTGAGCTTCCCCGACGTATACGCCTGCATGCCGGAGAGCTTTCCTGTAATGAGCTGAATAAAATCGTCTGCCGCCATTTTGATGGTGGTTGTCGGTTTTTCCGCGTTCCCTTTTTCAACCTTGCAGGCACCGTCCTTTACCGTCACCACCCAGTCGCCGCCACCGGGACCGGATATACTGAACTGGAACACCACATCTTTCCCGCGTGCGGCATCCGCATTGAATGCCTCGGGAAGCATCCGGAACACCTCTCCCACATTCAGGGGTTTCACACTTTCCTTCACATCCTCTTTTTTCACCGGGGCAGACGGCGTCATAAATGACACCACGGCAGAACCGGCATCGCTCAGTATCTTAGCGCCTTCCATGCTATTGATGTTTTTCCATTGATCCCGTATGTCTTCCGGCGATGGCGGCGTCTTTCCGTCACCGACCATCGCTCCCGGACCCGTCATGACCGCCGCCCGACTGAAGTAACCGGCTCCCGCGTTAATCACGTTTCCCGATTCCTGACACTCCTCGGAACAGAGATACATCACAAGACCCGCAACGTAATCTGGCCGGACTTTTTTCGACAAGTCCGGAGGCATGACATCCTCGGTGAGGCGAGTAATCGCGATCGGTGCCACGGTATTCACCCTGATGTTGTACTTCTCCCCTTCCAGCTTCAACGTGTTCATCAAACCCACCAAACCCATCTTCGCCGCACTGTAGTTCGTCTGCCCAAAATTCCCGTACAATCCCGCCGCTGACGTCGTCATCACAATACGACCATACCCACCATCCCGCATCACCCCAAACGCAGGACGTGTCACATGGTACGCCCCATTGAGATGCACATCCAACACCGCCCTCCAGTTCTCTACCTCCATCTTCATAAAACTCTTGTCACGCAATATCCCCGCATTGTTGATCAGAATGTCCACCCTGCCAAATGCCGCAAGCGCAGCCCTGATAACGTTCTCACCACCTTCGGGGGTACTCACACTGTCATAGTTCGCTACCGCCTCACCGCCCAGAGCCCTGATCTCCTCCACTACCCTGTCCGCAGGACTCCTCCCGCCTTCTCCCGTCCCGTCACGGGCACCACCAAAATCGTTCACCAATACCTTCGCACCACGCCTCGCCAGCTCCAACGCATATGCCCGACCCAATCCGCCTCCCGCTCCCGTCACCACCGCAACCCGACCATCAAAACGAACCTCCGGCACCGCACCTGCGGCTCCCGCAGAAGGAACCGCTTTCCAGAAGTATCCGGTAAATCCCCGCTCCCGATCGCTGAACCTTTTCCGGAATGACATGGTGACTGGCATTCCGACCTTGAGGTCCTCAAGTTCACAGTCCGTGAAATCAGCCATAAACCGCCCGCCCCCCTCAAACTGCACCATGCCGTAAATCGCAGGGGGATTCATAGATACCGCCAGGAGATCTCCCGTGAACGTCTTGACACGGGCAGGCACATCGGCAAATTCGTAGTCATCCTGGGAATTCAAACGGTTGCAGTCCGGATTGACACAGATCTCCATCTTCGGATACTGGGGGATCCCGCAGTCACGGCATTTTCCGCCCACGAGACCGGTAATCATCTTCCGTTGCCTCCAGAGGGTGGTCATTGCCGTCTGGGTCTGGGCTTCCGCACGAATACCCATTTCGGGTTCTATCAAATTTCTGAATACCAGATATTTCATGTAATTATCGATACTCTTCTTGTGTTCCAGCGATCCCCTAACCCCACGGCGCGAAGGAAATTTCTTGATATGGTCAGTCACTCTGAAGTAGAGCGCGTCGCACCCCTGGCCGAATCCCGCAACGAGAATGCCTTCACCAGGTTTCGCCTCTTCCAACGTGGTAACAAACATCACAAGGGGATGGGCTACCCCGGTTTCACCGCAGACCTCGTGCAAGGTGTCAACAACCTTCTCCGGCGCAACACCCAGTTTTTTCGCAATGGTCCGATGCTCAGCCTGAAAGATGCAGGGGAACACCAACTTATCCACATCGCTCATGGAGATGTTCAGTTTTTTCATAATCCCGTTGATCGCCTCGGGTATGATCTTCGAGTAACCTTCTTCCCGTACCCAGCGTTCCTCCCAGGTATAATCGAAGCGGTGTTGAGCCCCTCGGTAGTGGTCCACAAAGTCATAGGAGACGGTATAGGAACCGATGAATTCAGCAATAATATTCTCACTTCCCACAAGGAGCGATGCGGCACCATCGCCGAACCACATTTCATAAAACGATGCAGGTTTCGTTTCTCGTTTGTCCGAAGCGGTGACCAGTATTGCTTTTCTGTTGCCTGACTTTATCACATCCATGGCCGTAAGGAGCCCTGTGGTTGCCGCCCGCAAAGATGAAGTAAAGTCTGCCGTGGTGATCTCTTCCCTCAGATTCAGTGACGTTGCGAAGATTCCCGAATTCTGCCTGTCGGCAAACGGGAGCGTGGTTGAACAGAGATATGCCGCATCGATAGTCTTTCTGTCGATTCCCGTGATGCAATCCCGTGCAGCGGCCACAGCCATGGTCAGGCTGTCCTCATCATAATTGCACACAGCTCTTTCTCCCTGGGCAACCATGATGAGGGCAGGGGCAAACCACCCCATGGCCTGAAAAACGGACGCGCGATTGAGACGCGACCGTGGTATATAGGCTCCGTAAGAAACTATTCCGATCATGTTACCCCCTTCATCTGGAGAAGACTTCCCAAGAAATCGTTCAGGTGATCATATTCCCTCCCGCGTTCCATATTCGTGATCCGGCTCCAGCCGGCTGCCACATCTTCGGGGGAGGGAATTTTCCTGCCGTCGTCGATCATCACACCATGACCGGTCGTAATTGCCGCACGATTGTAAAATCCCATGCCCGCGTTGTAGATTTCTCCGCTTACCGGACATTCTTCCGAGCAAAGGTAAAGAACAATGGGTGCCACGAATTCAGGTTTCATTCTTTCCCGCATATCCGGCGGAAGTACATCTTCGGTAAGACGGGTGGCCGCGATCGGTGCCACGGTATTCACCCTGATGTTGTACTTCTCCCCTTCCAGCTTCAACGTGTTCATCAAACCCACCAAACCCATCTTCGCCGCACTGTAGTTCGTCTGCCCAAAATTCCCGTACAAT
>VGTB01000016.1 GCA_016874835.1 Deltaproteobacteria bacterium
CCGGTGCCGCAACGGCCTGCTCTTTCGCAGCCTCAGCTTTTACCGCCGCTTCTCCTTCCTTCTGCGCAACTCCCGCCTGCTCCTTCGCCGCAGCTTCCTCCTTCACCACCGACTTCTTCGCACAACCCAGGGAAAAAACGAATAAAAGCAAAAAACAAAGAGTGAACAATGTGAGTAAAGATGACGCTTTTTTCATAAGTAGTCCTCCTTGTGTTGTTTTGGGATGCATTGTACG
This sequence comes from Deltaproteobacteria bacterium, assembly GCA_016874835.1. Lineage (GTDB taxonomy): Bacteria > Desulfobacterota > Syntrophia > Syntrophales > UBA2185 > VGTB01. The sequence continues at coordinate 236 of VGTB01000016.1, forward strand.
CCTAATGGCGCATTTGTCAAATTATTATTGTACAAATTATTGATAAGGGAAAAGCGAATTCCTCTTCACGCTGCAAATATTTCCTCGCTTACGTTTGACAAAAGGGGATTGATGATTGATGTGATCGGTCATGTTTTGTGAGGGATAGCGCACTCTGGCGCAGACAGGCGTGATTTACCAATTGACACACGACACCTATTTCGGGTACACTTCTTCCGTTTTCATAAGTAAATCTGTACGTTATTCTTGACAAAGGCACTAGGAGCAGACAGTACATTCTGGTGAGACGTCATGGAACTTCAAACCGAATCCCAGGAGCTTTACCAGGTTCAAACGGAAAACCGTCATTTGAAAGAGACAATCAGTGCGTTGCGGGAGGAGCTGGAAAGAACGCAGATTGATAACGAAGTAAATATTCAGAAGGCCCTGTCAACCGCAAACGACGAGATTCTGCAACTGAGGGCAACAATTGCATCACTACGTGACGAAATGGAAAAAATACGGCTTGATGGTGAAGCTGAGCTTCAGAAGGCAGTTGCAGGAGCAAATGACGAGATTGTCCAGCTCAAATCGACGGCGGTAGCTCTGCGGGATGAACTGGAACAGACGCGGATTGCATACGAAGATCAGATGCAGAAAAAAGAACAAATGTCATGGGACGAGATAAACCAGTTGCGACAGGCCATCCACGTTTTACGAACACGGCTGGAGGAATATGAAAAAGGACGGCGATAGAAAAAAGGTTTCTTCCAGAAAGTATGTGACGTTATCGACGGGCCGGAGATTAAAACCCCATCAGGCAAAGTTGCTGCTCTATGTTTCCGAGAGAATGGCCGCGTACGAGACATTGGATGAAATGCTGTCGGTCCTTGTGGATATCGCCACTCGCGAGATTGATGCCGAACGGGGGACGATTTTTCTGAACGACAGCGACACGAATGAATTGTACTCCCGTGTTGCCCAGGGAAATATTCAGCGTGAGATTCGTATTTTAAATACCAGCGGTGTGGCAGGTCATGTGTTCACCACCAGTAAGGGTATTATCGTTCATGACGCGTATTCAAGTGAATACTTCAACCGCTCCGTTGATGAGAGCACCGGATTTATCACAAAAAGCATTCTCTGTGCTCCGATACGAACCCTCAAGGGTGAGGTTATCGGTGTTTCCCAGATCCTCAACAAGAGAGAAGGACATTTTACCAAAGACGACCTGGCCCTCCTGGAGGCAATGATGACCCAGGCTGCAATTGCTTTGCAGAGCACCCAGTTCGTCGAGCGGATGAAGAAATACCGCGCCCAGGAGATGGAATTTTTCCAAATAGTTTCCGACATCACTTCGGAGATTGATCTGGGGGCTCTCTTAAGCAAGGTCATGTCGGAAGCGACAAGGATGTTGAAAGCGGATCGTTCGACCCTCTTCCTCAATGACGAGAAAAGGGGTGAGCTGTTTTCGAAGGTCGGCCAGGGGCTCGATGCGATCGAGATTCGTTTTCCCAACCACATGGGCATCGCCGGGGCTGTTTTCAAATCAGGTCAGACTATTAACATCCCCCATGCCTACGTAGACCTGCGGTTCAATCCGGCCTTCGATAAAAAAACGGGCTTCTTTACACGTTCAATTCTCTGCGTACCGGTCATCAACAAAGCCGGTAAGCTTATCGGGGTAACGCAGGTGCTCAACAAGCGGGGAGGACCGTTTACTCATGAGGACGAGTCACGCCTCCGGGCGTTTACCGCCCAGGTTTCCATAGCTCTTGAAAACGCCAAGCTGTTCGATGACATCCAGAACATGAAGAATTACAACGAGAGCATGCTGGAGAGCATGTCGAACGGCGTGATCACATTAAACGAGGATGGGAAGATCGTTACGTGTAACACCGCAGGTTTGCTGATCATGAAAGTGACGCCGTCGGAAATCTTGAATCGTCCCGTTGATAAATTTTTCACGGATTCAAACGCATGGATCCTGGAAAAAATAGAGAAGGTTGAAGAAACCCGCAGATCCGATGTCACCATGGATGCGGAGCTCATATTCGGGGATGAAAAAATATCGGCTAACCTGACTGTTCTCCCGCTGGTGAGTGTGGAGAAAAAGAAATTAGGCACCATGATCGTCATAGATGACATCAGTTCCGAGAAGAGAATGAAATCCACCATGTCCCGCTACATGGATTCGGGCCTGGCAGATCAGATCCTGGCCGGTGGTGAAGATATCCTGGGCGGCAAGAACACCATGGTTTCGATTCTCTTTTCCGACATCCGGGATTTTACCACGTTTACGGAGGAACTCGGCGCCCAGGGCACCGTTTCGCTCCTGAATGAATACTTCACGATCATGGTGGACTGCATACAGCGCGAAGGGGGCATGCTGGATAAGTTCATCGGAGACGCGATTATGGCAGCATTTGGGATTCCTGTGGCCCATGATGACGATGCGGACCGGGCCGTGAGAGCAGCCATCTCAATGATAAGGGCGCTCAATACCTGGAACGTAAAAAGGCTGGCGGATGGAAAAAAAGCCGTACGGATAGGAATGGGGATTAATACAGACATGGTCGTTTCCGGTAATATCGGTTCCCCGAAGAGGATGGACTATACCCTGATAGGAGACGGAGTCAATCTCGCCTCCCGCCTTGAAGGCCTGTGCAAACAGTATCATGCGAGCATTCTGATCAGTGAAAATACCTGCAAGAGCTTGCGTGGCACCTACCGTATTCGTGAAATTGACCGGGTTGTGGTCAAGGGTAAAACAGAGACCGTTGGTGTGTACGAAGTGTTGGATTATCATGATGAGCAGTCGTTCCCGAATGTGATGGAAGTGGTGAATCATTTCCTGAGCGGTTTGAATCAGTATAGGAATGGTGCGTGGGATCGGGCGATTAATTCATTCAGAGAGGTGCTCAGACTCAATCAACAAGATAAAATTTGCCAGATGTATATCGAGCGGTGTGAATATCTGCAAAAAAGTCCTCCTGGTGCAGATTGGAACGGTGTCTGGATCATGAAATCAAAATAGTGACGGTCCTCTTCATGTCAGGGATCGTTTATGGCATGCATTGTCTGATGATCCGGACGATTTCCTGGCCGTACAGGGTTACCTTCTCAGGGGAAAGTATTTCCGTTTCCATAAGCATTTCAACCGATGTGGCTCCTGTTCTGGCCAAATCAATTATGTAATGATCCGATAAAATTCTGAATAATGCCATGTTCGTTTCTTCCGCTTTATGGAAACGCCAGCGATAGAGGCGATTCACGCAGGCCTGTTGGGGTTCTGTGAGCGCTTCATATCCTTTAATCCTTTTACATTTGTGAGGATCGAACGCCTTTTCTTTCCAGGTAAGTGCTGACATGTTCTCGAACAGCTTTTCTGCCTTTGCTTTCAGATTTTTCTGCTGAAGCTCCTGGTCGAGTACCCGGCAAAGTGCCTTCAGATACATGGTATCCTGGACGGCGTAGAGTATCTGTTCTTCCTGCAGGGGGCGTGCGTTCCACTTCGAGCGCTGCATTTTTTTCTCTTTCTCGAATTCAATACCCAGGTGCCGCAGGACCAGTGCCGGCAGGGAAAGGTGGCGACAGCCAAGGATTGCCGCAGCTTTCTGTGTGTCGAAGATATTTGTGAACGTAAATCCGTAGTCCCGCTTCAGGATGCGTATGTCGTTGTCACCGGCATGAAATATCTTGAGGATTGAGTTATCGGCGAAAACCTCTCCCAAAAAGGAGAAGGGAAATCTGTCAAAAGGATCAAAGAGGTAGGTATTCCTCTCTGCCGCTATTTGTATCAAACATAGGACTTCCCGAAAGTATCGCAGGGAATCGTATTCCGTATCGACACTGATATTTGAGGAGCCTGATATGTCTTCCAACGCGTTTTTCAGTTTGTCGGATGTGTCGATCCACACCCACGTCTTCTTATCGGATGAATTTCTCACGGATTGCATGGGACGGCTCAAACATGAATTCCGGCGAAAGTCAAGACAATTGATTTTTCACTTTTTTGTTACTTTTCGCATTGACAAGGAAAAAACCTTTATCTTATAGTCCCCCGGCGAAATTTTTTTATTACGGGAAAGTCAATATAAACAAAAGGGAGTTACTCCGGAAGAAGGATTGAACTCCCGGTGAGGAGAAACGGTAATGCAATACATGAAATCGAATCTGCTGCGTGGATACGCCAATAGAATTCTCTCCATTGATCTTGGAACGGGTGCGATGGAGGTGAACGATCTTGACCCGAAGGTAAGGGACTACTTTATCGGGGGGAGAGCGTTGGGTCTCTATCTCCTCTATAAAAGGCTGACGCCGGAGACAAAACCGTACAGTCCGGGAAATCCGTTAATCTTTTCACCCGGTCCGCTGGCGGGCATCCCCCAGTTTCCGGGGACGAGCAAGTGCATGGCAGTATCCCTGTCTCCCCATACAGGGATACCGGGGCTCTCGAATTTCGGGGGTCATTTCGGTGCGCATATCAAGTACGCCGGATTTGATGTCATTGAGATCACGGGAAAATCGGGAAAAGATATCTTCATTCTGGTCGATGGTATCAAGAACAGTGTGGACATACTTGATGCTCCTCATATCGACCATGTGTTTGCGCTGGAAAAATATGTGACCGAGAAGTTCACGGGGGCGGGATATGACAAAAAAACTATTGCGTATGTGACGACGGGAAAAGGCGCTGCCAATACGACGTACGGGTGCATTAACAGTCACTATTACGATCCCACCAAGGAGACTGATGGTGTGAAAGGGATGTTCAGAACAAAACAGGCAGGAAGGACTGGACTGGGCTCGGTCATGATTGATAAGAGAATACGGGCCATCATTGTGCTGGCGGAATTCCCGAAAGGGGAAAATCCCTTCGCCGCCGCGGACTGGGAAAGGGCAAAGAAGGCGGGGACGAAACTCTCAAAGGTTGTGAGGGAAGTAGATCCGAAGTCGCTGAAAATGTACCGCAAGGGAAGTGCGGGTCTCATCAGTTTTATGAACAAGGAAAACTACAGTTCTCTTCCAATTAAAAATTATCAGATTGGGTCTGATCCTAAGGCCGAACTGACCAGCGGGAAGTTTTATGCGGAAAACCTCTTCGTGCATAAGGGAATGGATGGGTGTTTCCCCGGATGCAGTTTGCGATGCACCAAAGGTGGATGGTTCACCATATCGACGGGGGAACGAAAGGGAGAAAAGGTATGGGTTGACGGACCTGAGTATGAAACCGCAGCGGGATTCGGTTCCAATCTCGGCATATGGAATGCCGAGGCCATCATGGAGGCGAACTGGCACTGCGATGATTTTGGAATCGATACCATAACCGTTTCGGTGATTATCGCATTTCTCATGGAATGTTTCCAGAGGGGCTATCTTACGGAAGAGGATACAGGCGGCCTGGAACTCACGTGGGGAGACGAAAAAGGCATGCTCTCCTTCATTCACCAGATTGCCAACGGGGAAACGGAGTTCGCCCGGGAAGCCGGAAAGGGACTGCCTTCTCTTGTGACATGGGTATCGGACAGATATGTGAGAAGGACAGGTCGTGCAAACCCCAGGGACGAGCTTGCCAAATTCGCCATGCACACGAAGGGACTTCCCTTTTCCCTTTACAGGACGCACAGATCGCTCTCCATGCAGGCATCGTACGCCGCTGCGAGCGACATCGGGGCACATCACGCCGCCGCGTGGCTCATCAAGGTAGATTTGCTGGGAGCGTTCCCCACCCTCGGGGATAGAGCGCGGGCATTAGTTACCTATCCCAGAGTGAGATTGGGAAATGATAACCTGGGTCTCTGCAAGCTTCCATGGGTCGATGTATTTAATCCTGAATCTGAAAAAGTAAAAGATAAGGATAAGTACATTAACCCCGCTTCCCAGGAGATGTATGCGGAATTCTACAACGGGATGCTGGGAACAAATCTCACCTGGGAAAAAATCTATGAGCAGACGGACCGGGACATCAATCTGCAGAGGGTCATGAATGCCATGGTTTTCGGCAAGGGCACCGGGACGCATGACTGGGTTCCCGACAGGGCTATCGGACCGATTGATGATGATCTGTACAACGTGGAAAAGGATTTCCATGACGGAGAGGTGGGTAAGATCATGGGAATATCCGCGGAAGAGGTGCAGAAAATGGAAACCGGTAAGAAGCGGGGAATTCTTATGGGTTATAGAAAAGACCAGTTACGAAAATTAATACAGGCTTATTACGCCGAGCGGGGCTGGAATTCTATTGGAGTTCCAAAGGTTGAAACCTTGAAACAGGTTGGATTGTGGGACTACCTGAACAAAGAAACCAAGACGAAAATTATCGAATTGAACGGCTGAGCATACCTGTAAAGATATATCATTAAAGATCCCCCCTTGCCCGGATCCAAACGGATTGCCCACCAAGGCACAAGGGGAATCAATTATTTCCTCTTCCTAATTGCAACGACCAGTTAGTCACAAAACACCATAACAAATTATATGCACCTGCCGACTGGAAAGACGAATCTCATTTTCTGGAAGCAATGAAGATAGAACTTCCTGCTTCAAAAGAAGCTGACCAAGAAAAGCAATTCGATTTTGAAGTGATATCGGATGTAAAATTTGGCACGGAAATTGTCGTTATAGATGGGAAACAGTTCAACAGGTGTCAATTTCAAGGCACTTTACTCCAATTTAATGGGAAGAAGCCAGTACAGTTCTTAAGTTCCGGTTTTATAGGAGTTAAATGGATATTTGGAGATAGTGCTGCCCTAACCTTTAAGTTCGTTTCGACTCTTTATCGGGCAATGGGCGAAGAATTAGGGAAGCCGCTTATTGAAAGCATAATTTCAAGCATAAAAGGGACTAAGGAGAATTTGCCCTAACAACGGGCTGGACAAGGATGCGCAAAAAAAGCGCGCCCCTGTCAGCCCGAGCGTTAGAACGAAAATAATATTTGCTATCGGTATTTAAAAGGTATAATATCTATACCATGAAATTTGAGTTTTACCCTGAAAAGAGCAACAATAATAAAAAGAAGCATGGGATCGACTTTCTCGACGCACAAGCGCTGTGGGACGATCCCGATTATATTATAATTCCCGCCAAAACGATTGACGAACCGAGATTTCTTGTTGTCGGAAAGATTGAAGATAAACATTGGTCAGGTATTATAACTTTTCGAGATGAAATCATAAGGATAATTTCAGTAAGGCGGTCCAGAAAGGAGGAGATTGATATATATGAAGGCTAAGGAATTCGATGAAAAATTCGACGAGGGTGAGGACATTACAAAATATCTTGATGTCTCGAAAGCTCGAAGGCCTGAACAGGAACAGAAAAGAGTGAATGTGGATTTCCCGCTATGGATGATTCACCAGTTGGATAAAGAGGCAAAACGCCTGGGAGTACCGAGGCAGGCTATTATCAAAGTCTGGGTGGCGGAAAGACTAAAGAAAGCATCCTGATTCTAACGTATCACTCCAGTGGACGCGGCAAAGCAGCGCCGCTGACCTGCATGTTAGACGCTTCTTTGAGCAACTATGAGAAAACGCAATCCATACTCACCATGGAATCCTAATTCTTCTGTTGAAGTTACTCCGGAAGAATACGAGAAGCAAGTTGTGAGCTGGTTGAGGACTGCTGGCGAACACCTAACACAATTCGAGGTCAATCATCTCGAACATCTCGCCGGACCTGGTGGTGAATATGAATTTGACGCCATAGCCGAATTCACAATTCTGAACGGTGCACGAATAGTCGTTTTGGTCGAATGTAAACGTTATAATAGGCCGGTTGAGCGCGACCACGTGATGACTCTTTGGGCAAAGCTGCAAGATGTAAATGCTCATAAGGCAATGATTTTCTCTACTTGCGGTTTTCAGGAGGGTGCGCTCGATTATGCAAGAAGTAAGAATATTGCAACTGTGATATTTGTCGCGGGCGATTTCTTGTATGAAACTAAAGCGCTTGATGCTCCATCAACACCACCTCCTTGGGTCCATCTACCGAAGTTCGCCGCAATTTTCGTAACGCGGGAGGGTGGCACAATTGCGTCTAGTACTGTGTACAATGAGCGTATAGAGCCACTAAGCGAGTGGCTTTTCGATGGCACAGAACGCGCCTAACCTGCGCTTCCAGCCGACGCCTCGCTGCGCTCTTGGCGCGGATGAAACGCCAGCCGTTATGCATAAAAAAAGAGAGGGACAAATGATAGATTTCGCGGAAATGCCATACACCGATGATACTTGGGAGCTCTTTGCCAGGGACTTCCTCAGAGAAAGAGGATTTTTTATAGAATCTCCTCCGGACCGCGGACCTGATGCTGGAAAAGACCTCTTAATCATTGAGCAGTTGAAAGGCAACTTAAATAAATATCAGTTCAGATGGCTCGTGAGTTGCAAACACTTCGCTTCCAGTGGAGCTTCTGTGACAGAGAAAGACGAACCCAATATACTTGAACGAGTTTCCGCTTGATAGAAAATCTCTTAGTAACGGCAGGATATTCACATTTATTAATGCGCTATTTCCCCAATTCTTATCGGTTGGTTAAGCCGCTTCATTTGGTTTCAGACGAATACCAACCACTGAACTGTAAAGTCTGCCATAAAGATATTCTTATGGCCCTATTTGACCCTAACTACGGCGCAAATATAATGAAAGTCTATAAATGGGACCAAGAAAAAAACATTAACAACATCCAAGACGTTTATTGTGCATGTGCTTACAAGTGTGATGAACAGATCGAAGCCTCTCTCAACAAAGCTGGTCTCACGTCAGGCTGGGCATGCATTTCCGATCTTGTTATTCCGATCGAATTTTTAAGATATGTGCTCGCGGTAATGAATAGAATACGTGATGGTAAAGATATTTACACTGACGAAGCATTCAAAAAACAAAAAGCGATTCTCATAGCTTTAGCGCAAAGGGTCATACGCGCCACTACAGAAGGGGAACGAGCACGTTTTAAGGAGTTATTGTCGCTTCCTTGTTAACGGTGCGAGTTAGATATCCCCGTGGAAGGCAAATAAAATATGCATAGTAATTGTTAGGCAGGAGAAATCGATGGATATAAATATTGATGTTATCGGGAAACTGTTGGCACCGATTTTTACGGCCATAGTGGGTTTTATTGCCAAAAGGTATTTTGAGGCGCGTCCTAAACTCATAACTTATCTTGTCCATGCGTCGGCTATTCCCCTCGGCGATGAAAAAAACACAAACGTAAACACGCATAGCATTGTGGTGAGGAATGCTGGGAAGAAAACCGCTCATAACGTACGAATTGGTCACAACTTCCTTCCAGCCTTTCAGATTTACCCGCAGCTATCTCACGAAGTTGTAAGAGGTCTAAATAATTCTGCCGAGATTATTATTCCAACATTAGTTCCCGGTGAGCAGATAAATATCTCTTACCTTTATTTTCCTCCCGACATATGGAACCAGATACACTCTTACTGCAAGTCAGACGAAATGACAGCGAAATACATTAATATCATTCCCGCTCCCCAGCTCAATAAACTTCAGCTTTCAATAATCTGGGCTCTTTTATTTATAGGTGCATCAACCTTAGTCTATTGGGCTATCTATTGGCTGTGGGTATGGGTGCTGAAATCTGTCTAACCATTGTATCCAGGCGGACGCGGCTGCGCCACGCCGCTGATGCCATCATTAAATAGTGTATTCAAACAAGCAGGAATAAAGAAATCTGAGAGAAAATAAGGAGGATACAGTATGCTAAGGTATTTAATAGTGATTGAAAAAGCCCATGGAAATTATTCTGCATATTCCCCCGATCTTCCTGGTTGTATAGCAACGGGAAAAACAAAAGATCAAGCTGCGAAAAATATGCATGAAGCAATCGAATTGCATATACAAGGGTTAAAGGAAGATCACCTACCTATTCCAAAAGCGCACGCCATTGCAGAATATATTGCAATCACAGGCTAACAAATCACTCGTGCGGATCACCAATGGCGTCCGCACAGTTTATCCGCTACGCACTTGTAATATAAGAAGATATTACAACAGGAGAGATTAGAGGAGTTATGAAGGTAAATCCGGATTTTGTTGCACCTTGTGGTCTTTATTGCGGAGTTTGTGCCATTTATATTGCCCACCGTGATAATAATAAAAAATTTAAAGAGCGATTAGTGAATCTTTACAAGGGAGGGGTTTCCGGCAAAGGTGTTCTTCCCAGCAGCGAAAATCTTTCCATAGAAAATCACTGCTGTCCAAATTAGTTGAAATTTCTCATAGCGCATCTTGAAATCATTATCATTTTGGACGAGTTTTTATTCTTTACATCACACGCAATTGTGATTATTCATTCCTTTAGTCCAACAAATGAATGGTTTGAGGATTTTGCAAAGTTTGTCTCGTTATTTGGGGCAATACCAAAGATCAATTCAGTGGTCAGCGCGGAGTTACCAAACGGAATGCCTCTGCATTTTGCATGGATTCATGGAAACGAAGAATATCTGAAAAAATAAAGACTATCGAACAACTCACTCCAGCGGATGGCTTACAGCCACCGCTGATCTAAGTCGTTATAAATCATAATCCCTGGCATAATTATGGAGACGTCTGTGATAAGTTATATCGAGGGGAAAAGCAGATATCTCTTGACTTGGTGTGAGAAAGATTACATCAGCGGCTTTTATTGCCATTGCTTTTTTTATGGCTTCTTTTTCGTGGGTTCATCTGCCTTGAGTTCTCTTAAAATCTTTCTTATGGTCGGCTCCATTATAGGCAGCTCTTCTTTTACAACCTTCCAAACGATTTTATAGTCAATTCCAAAATAGAAATGAGTGATTTTATCTCTCATCCTTGCCATATCAATCCAGGATATCTCTTTGTATTTTGTCTTAATAGCCCGCGGTATGTTTTTAGATGCTTCCCCGATGTTTTCGATCTTGAAAGCAACCGCGCTCTTGGTCTTCTCATCAGCAAGGAATTCTTTGAAATTTATGTCGCCGACAAATTTCTTTATGTGCCGGATAGCATTGTGGATGTCCTGTATGAATAACTTCCCTTCCCTGGTCATATGTAAACAACCTCTTTTAGGATAATTTCCTTGAGTTCCGGACGTATGCCGCCTTTTCTCACGAGGTCAACCTTTTTCCCGAGAAGTTTTTCTAGGTACCTCTCCATCTCGATGAATTTTAGTAAGCCGGGTATATTTTTCTCATTGAATTCCACGAGAATATCAATGTCACTTCTCTTTTTCTGATCGCCACGGACAAAGGAACCGAAGATACCGATTTCTCGTACCTTGTATTTTCGGCTCACTTCCTCCTTGTGCTCTTCCAATATTTCCTTAATTTCCTCGATGGTCTTCATTGTCTTTGCACCGCTACACTTTTGATAGAGACTTACATATTCACTGTGAAAACATTAGAAGAACTATTATTGTGTGTCAATAGAAAATGACTTTGACCTTGAACACAAAATGAACCATCCCCCCTTGCCCTGATCCAAACGGATCGCCCACCAGGACACAAGGGGGGATGCTTCAGGAGATCCCTTTTCATCTCGCAAATCGACTCATAACATCCATCGACTGATTCAACATCTCCTCATCAAAGATTTCCATTGTCACAACCCGGGAATTGTTCGGTGTCTCGTTCAGCCTGTTTACGAGGGTGGTTAATATATGGGCAGGGACAGAGGTAAGGCTTCGGTGATCATGTCCATCCTCAACCCCATGAATATGAATTACCCGTATGTGAGACAGATACCGGTCAAGATACTCTTCCGGCGAATGTCCGTAGAGAAGGAGATGACCGAGATCCAGACATACGCTTAGCCGGTAGTCGGTGACAATGTCTTCTATGAGATCGTAAGGGTAGTCAAGAATCTCTACGCACATATTCTGTGGATCAACGAATTGAAGAAGTCTCTCGACGGAATGGCGGTGGCCTTCGAGCCAGCGCGGTAGATCCGGCGACGGGTTTTTCCCCAGATGATCCCCGTGAAAATGGATGATGTATGCGAAGGGTGCAAGCATTGCGGTGCGCTCGATGACCCGGAGGCATTTCTCCACTGACCGCTCACGGACAGATACCTCTTCGTGTCCCATCCAGGTGTCTAAGGGCAGATGAACGGTATAGGTCAGATCAAACCGGTCTGCCATCTCCTTCAGCTTTTTGACAGTAGTTGCATCGGGGAGGTTGGTCATTTCATCCGATTCATACAACACCAGCTCGATATCGTCTACCTTATCTGCCAGGAATCTGACGTTCGGTATCAGATCCGCCGGTATGATGTACGACGTCGTCCCCAGGCGGAAGGGAAACCGGTTTTTCAGAGACAGTGTCCCTTTAAAATTCAAAGGAAAGACCCCCTTTGTAGATGATCCCTGGCATGGGATAATACACGTTGGTTGCCCCGTATTTCATCCCGTATGATGAATATTTCTCGTCCGTCAGGTTTTCCACGCCGAAAAAAGCCGTAATATTCACTTTTCTGAGCGTTGGCCTGTAGAAAAGATAGATGTTATAGAGTGTGTAAGACTCTAACTTGTCTCTCACATTGTCATAATCTAAATTTAAGTAACTCTTGTCCACGTAGCGAACCTCTGGGCGGAGCATGAGTGAGAATGGTAGGTTTACTTCCACACCCGCATTTGCGATTTTGTTGGGAACGAGGGGGACTTCCTTATTGTTGTACTTTCCTGCCTCAAAGGTTGCCTTGTGATAAGTGAAATTCCCATAAATTTTTGCCCAGTCTTTAAGCTTGTACGATGCAGAGATTTCCGCGCCGTCGTGTCTCGTCTTGTCCATGTTCACATTTTTCGTGCCGTCCCACACGATTTCGTCTTCCATGTCAATCCGGAAGAGAGAGAGCGCCAATTTCAGACCTTCAACGGGAGAGAGTTGCGTTCCCACTTCCATGCATTTTCCCGTTTCTTTCTCAAGGTTCCTGTTGAAGTAATCCCCCCAGCCAAAATAACTTGCCTGTTCGTCAAGAAAAGGGATGCGATAAACGGTAGCGTATTTCGTGTATACGTTTGACGTTTTTCCGAAGAGATAGGTGAGGCCGGCCTCATACGCTTCTCCATGATGTATTTTCTTGTCATCCCAATTGTTCGAAGGCGTTGCGTAATCTGTATTTGTTCCCTTAACTGTTGTCCTGTCCTGTCTGTATCCGACGTTGAGAATAAGGGGATCAAGAATATTGAATTCATCCCGAATGTAATATGCGAAGCTCTCTCTCGTCAAATCGGTATAAGTATTCTTCGTTGATCGCTCCCGTGTACTGTATGATGATTTTTCAAAGGGTTCGTGATAGATATCAACACCCAGTGTCAGTTTGTTCTTAAAGCTGAAGATATCTTTTGACAGAATGTACTTCGGGGTAAGACCGTACGTGTCGATTTCAATGTTTGTATATGATGGCCAGGAAGACATGTCTATTTGAAGGTCTTTTTTGCCGTAGAGAAAATTGATATCCAGCTGACCGAGAGATCCCCAGAAAGACTTTATTCCCAGATTTATATTGGTGTATTTATCTGAACCATCATCATCAGGTGTGGCAGAAATAAAATTTGCAGGATCCGCCTGCTGGTACTGGCGCCTATCTTTCTCCATCATGGCTTTTGTGAGGGCGCCCGGCATCTGATAATCTGTTTTGTTAAAGGAGATGCCCAGGTTAACGTTAAACCGATCGCTGGCGTCATACCCGACATCAAAGCCTCCCCCCCGGGACGAGAATTTCGAGCGATCCCGGTATCCGAAGCTGAAGTTGTTGTCTCCCGTCAGCGTGTAGTTCCATTTATCCGTAGAACCGGAGACACCGACCCGCTCATTGTGGAGACCATAGCTTCCCGCGATAACGGAGGCGTTGAATTTCGGTGGCCCCTTGCCTTTTTTCGTGATGATATTGATGACGCCGCCAATGGCCGCATCGCCGTAAAGGACACCGCTTGCGCCGCGGACTACCTCGATTCTTTCAATATTGTTTAAGGAAATCTGCAGCCAGTTGATATTACGCATATCAGGTCTGTTCATCCGCCTGCCGTCCAGCAGGATGAGAGTCTTTCCGAAAGGATTCTCCCCGCCGAAGCCGCGCATGTCGATAATCGATTCGGCAGGGTTCCCGCTGTAACTCCGAATCTGAATTCCTTCCAGCTTGTCCAGGAGTTCAACCACATTCGTCGCACCCGATTTTTTGATTTCCTCTTCCGCAATGATAGATACGTGGGCCGGAACCTTTCGAATCTCTTCCATGCCCCGTGTTGCGGTGACGACCACCTCTTCCATAACGATTGCCTTTTCCTGAGCGACATCCTGCGGTGCCGCGAGGGCAAAGCCGCCTGAGGCAATGGTGACCAGGAACACAGTGAGGATAAAAAGTGATTGTGAAACTCTTTGCATATGACATTTCCTCCTTTCCCCCTCGGGAATAAAGTTATTTGACCCATCAGATGAGTGTCCTGGCTTGCGGCTTGTGTGCTGTATCTTGCACCTACCATCCACGCCTTCCCGATCTTTTCTTCGTGAGTGATCAGTGGCATTGAGTGGATTTCGTTCCGCTCACAGTTGCGGGGCAGCGCCGGACTTTAACCGGCTTCCTCCTTCTGACGGATGTGAACTCAGGGGTGTGACCCGGGGCTTACCGGTAGCCGGGTTTTTATCGACTGCTACATTCGTTTCATACACTTCCTTAATATGTGATTCGTTGATTACTTCGTCGGGACTCCCCATACAGTGGATATTCCCCTCCCGTAAGAGAATGATCCTGTCGCAGTAAAGCGATGCCAGATTGATGTCGTGTGTGACCGCCATTACCGTGAGATCCTGGTTTTTGTTAAGAAGCTGAATCATATCGAAAAAGTCGATCTCGTGTTTGATGTCCAAAAACGCCGTCGGTTCATCCAGAAGCATGATCTGAGGCTGCTGGGCCAGCGCCCTTGCGATCAGGACTCTCTGCCGTTCACCGCCACTCAGGGCATTCATGCTCCGGTTCCTCAACGAGAGAGTGTCCGTCATCTCCATTGCCTGACAGGCAATCCGGAAATCGGTTTCTCCCTCAAATCTCCATTTGCCCAGATGCGGTGCCCTTCCCATTAACACGATTTCCTGGACGGTGAAGGGAAAGATCATCATGGATTCCTGGGGGACGACGGCAATCATTTTCGCCAGGTGTTCTCTTTTCAATTTATTGCAGGATATACCATTAATCTGCACATCGCCTTCCTGGGGTATCAGGACACCGTCGATTACCTTGAGGAGGGTTGTCTTACCGGAACCGTTGGGCCCGATAATACCTATGAACTCCCCCTTGTTCACCTCGAACGATATGTTTCTGAGTACCCACTTTTCCTCGTATTTAAAGCCGATATGTTCCAGTGTTATGAGTGGCATAAATCAGGCGGTCTTCCTTCGTAATAGATAAATGAAGTAGGGAGCTCCGCATAGAGCGGTGATCACTCCCACGGGCAATTCCGCAGGGGCGGTGATCGTTCTCGCGATGGTATCGGCCACGATGAGGAACGAGCCTCCGAAGAGGGCTGATGAGGGTAAAAGCAGTCTGTGATCGGAACCTGACAGCATCCTCATCATATGAGGGATAATGAGACCCACGAATCCGATAATCCCGCTCACCGATACGGCCACGCCTGTAACGATTGACGCAGCGATGAGGAGTACTTTCTTGGTCAGTTCCACGTTTACACCCAGTTGCATTGCCGTCTCTTCACCGGTGACAATCAGATTCAGGTCTCTTGAATAGATGTACATGGTGATGAATCCGATAATGAGGAAGAGTCCCGTCAGGGCGATATCACTCCATTCGGCAAGACTCAGATCTCCCATCAACCAGAACATGGCGCTGTGGAGGTTTCTCTCGCTGGCAATGGAAATGAGGAACAGAATGGCGGCAGAGAAGAAGGCATTCACGATCACACCTGCCAGGAGGAGGGTGGTGGAATGAATCTCTTTCTTCGTTCCGGCGATTCCGAAAACCAGAATGATCGTGAGCAATGCTCCTGAAAAAGCGATACCGGGGATGCCCAGTGGGAGGAGGCTGATCCCGGTGATGATCGCGATGATGGCCCCGACTGCCGATCCCCCGGATATCCCTAAAATATAGGGATCCGCGAGGGGGTTACGGAGAAGGCCCTGAAATACGACGCCGGCCATCGAGAGGCAGGCACCGACGATCCCGGCAAAAATAATCCGGGGGAGACGAATGGAAAAGAGAATCGTCTTTTCCGTTGACGGGAGAGAGAACGTTGCTTCTGACCAGCCTGTGAAGAGCAATTTGAGGAGCGGGAGCATGCTTATCCCGCCCGGTCCGACCAGCAGGGAGATTGCGGAAACGAATACAAAAACGGCGAACAGAGTAATAGTCACCTGGAGAACCCGCTTCATGGTGACGACGTTATCCTGTTCACTTCTGTGAGACGCTGACAGGGTAAGAGCGGTGAGTGTAAAAAAAGGTAGGAAGAAATATTTCCGCATTTTCCCTCCCGCGAGGAAGTTCACGATGGAGTGGTCTTCCGGCTTCGGGCTGCCTACTCACCCACCTTCCCGTCGTGAGGTTATCATGACAGTGGTTTATCGGGCTTTCGTTCCCTTCACGGCTGCGGGGCAGCGGGGGTCTTTCACCCCTCTTCCTCTCATCCATCGTTGTGAAAGTTCTCTCTGCCAAAGGCTTGAGTAGGGTGGGAATATAAATGAAAGCAGGCGATGTGTCAAGATAAAAGAGTAACAGATAAAAGAGAAACAGATATTTTCAGAGATATACCGGCGCATCACCACATACAATCCGGCCGGTCAGCGTGCGTGCAGGTAGCCCTCCAGCTCTTTGATTCCGGTAATGACCCTGGGACCCAGGCGGTAGAGCGACTCGCTCGTATAGAAGACCCGACCTTTCTTTATGGCGTCTAACATGGTCAGTCTTTTCAGAAGATTTTGAAATATCTGTCCCATCATCGGTCCCTTTCCCACAAATATTATATCGGGGGAGCGGCGGATGACCTCCTCGATGGAGTATTTCGGGTATTGTGACCCGGCGTCGGAAGCGATATTCTGGAGTCCTAACAGGGTGAGTGAATCATCGATGACGGTGCCGGGGCCTGCGACCATCAATGGTTCCGGCTGAATGATAAAAATCGCCTTTTTTCTCGGCCGCTGATGAGCGGTCTTCGAGAGATTCCTTTCATATCTGTGTATTTCTCTCTCGATCTTCTCCGCTTTTTTGAATGCCTCTTTTTTTATGTCTAAGGCAATTCCTAAATCACGTATGCCCTGGGGGAGTTCCTTGAGACGCTTTGCCCTGAATGCGTGTGTCCTGATGCCGAGCCGTGTGAGCTTCTCATTCATTTCCAGGGGGTTGCCGTCATCGCTCATAATGACCAGGTCTGGTTTCATGGCGACGACAGCCTCGAGGGAAGGATTTGCATAGCCGCCGATTTTCGGTTTATTGACTGCCTCGGGGGGATAATCGCAGAACGTGGTAACCGCTACCACTCTGTCCCCAAGGCCTAAGTCATAGAGAATCTCCGTAATATTGGGTGCAAGGGAAACGATCCGTGCCGGTGGCGCACAAAAGGCCGTCCCGGATAGGATACACCACAAAACAGCGACAAAATAAAAAACTGTTGTATTAACCCTTTTTCGCATGGACAACACCTGCTTGGGGAATTTCGCACTATGTCGTTTTATGTGTCACTATCAGGCAAGCTGGCTTATAAGCAGTACCCCTGTGATCATGATAGCAGAACCGATCAATCTTTCCTTAATTTTTTCTTCTTTAAACAGCAGGGCTCCGTACATGACACCGAAGAGAAGACTGGTTCGCTTGAGAGAGATCATGTATGCCACGTTGGTCAGCGAAAGCGCGAGTACATGGCTGAACATCGAAATTGATACAATTACGCCAAGAATAATGCCGATTATAGGCTTTTTGATGAAATTTTTCACGGACGCTTTTTTCTTTTCCATCACGGGAAAAAAGAGAGAAATTATCAGGGTAAGAGCTACGAAATACACAACAGCGAAAAACTGAGGACTTGAATGAATGATCGCGAGCTTGCCGAATGTTGCGGTAAAGGCGTAGATGAAAGACGTAAAGAGCATCAACCTCGATCCCGGTTCTTTGAAAATTGCCGTCAGCGGCGCCAGAAAACCGTATTGTGTTTTTGAAAAATTGAGCGAGTATGCTCCCGTGATTATCAGGGCGATTCCCAGAAACCCGCCGGGAGTGATTTTCTCGCCTAAAAGGAGCCATCCGGTTATGATGATAAAGCCCGGGGTGAATGCGAGGAATGGCACTGTCAGGGAGAGGGGTGAGACCTTGAGGGCCTTCATATAGCAATAAAAGGCGGTTGCTTCGAGGGGGAGACCGATGAGCAGGCAGAGCCAGAACGTGGTGTCGGGCAGAGGCAGGGGTATAAAGATCAGAGCCGATAAAAGCCAGGGCAGGGCATAGCCGAGGCGGATGAGCCCCATCATGTAAGGGGAGAGATCACTGAAGTATTTTTTTGTGATGGCATCGGATGTGGCCAGGCTGAAGGCGGAAAGCAGTGAGAGAGAAAACCATGACACGGTACTATTACTTTCTGTCTTCGATCATCGTGCGTGAACCTGCCCCGGTGTGGGTCGTACCCACCTGTTTGCACCCCCATCGTAGAACCACTTGTCGGGGAATCCTCGGCGCTTTATAAACGTAGGATTTCTGGCCCAGCTGAGCAGATCTTCATACGCCTGGTGAATTTTTCTGAATGTCTCGGCATCTCCACCGAGGTCAGGGTGGTGGATCTTGGCCTGGCGGCGATACGCGTTCTTGATAACCGTCATGAGTTCGGGAGCGGTGAGCTCAGATTTCCGGAGATGCAGATACGACAGGGCTGTACACTTGATGGAAGGCAGCTTTATCATTGATGGTTTTACAGATATCACGGGTCCGTTGTTCCTTGTGGCCTGTTCTAAAACGTAATGGGATGCTAAATGTCTTTTGTTCGTTCTTTTTTTCACGGACCACCATATGTTTCCCAGGATGTCCGCCATTGTACTGAAGTCGTCGGAGGGTTTTTTCCCGGGGGATCGCGGGTAGGCGAAACTGAAGATCTCCGTGGTGCCGTAGGGGAGCATATCCAGGATTATTACCGCTTCGGAGAAATAAAAGGTCGCATACTGGATGTTCAATGCCTTGATGAGGCCGGTTCTCACCTCTAATTTATAATGCAGTCTCTGTCGGCACTCCGCGGAGCAATACTTGCGTCTCCCGATATTTTTAGTAGTGCCACAAGAAAGGCATCGGTAACTTTTCCCACCGTTTGGCCCCGGCGGTTTTCTCACGATCAAATGCTTCATATCACCCCACGACAGTCCTCATGATACTTCACCTTGAGGGGAAGTTTTATTAACCCAGAATCGCGTCAATGTCAATTCTATTCACGCCCGTTGCCTGAAAAATCACCTACGGGCATACGTTTGCATTCTGCCTTTTTCTCAGGTAGTATGATTTATCATTTGCGGGAGGGATGTTGTATCGCTTAGCAGGGACAGGACATTTCTCGTCATTGACCGGTATTCATGAAGAGCGATCATAATGTTTCCATGATCTGGATTGTGGACATAGTGAGGACCCGCCTTCTTCTTGAAGAGGTATACTATGACCTTGACGTTCCTATCGTGATTGAAATCGAGTACCAGCTGGATGGCAGAGAGGTGCTGTGTTCCTCCGTATCCAAGGTGTATTATAACCGTCCGCTTCTTGTGAAAGAAGCGTCGAGCCGTTCTGAGGAAGAACTTGATGCATTGGTGGATAAAACCATACAGAGGGCTGTTCATATCCATTTTACTTCGAAAGGATATTCTCTTCGTGCCTGAGGCCAGAAAGGGTTTCCCGGTGACGTGTTCGCGTTTGAAACATTACGTGGGAACCCCGTGTAAATTATCACGCGAGGGGGTATCCCTGTGAAAAGATTTTTATCGTGTGCCGTACTCTCGATTGCCCTGGGAATCCTGCCGCTCGATGCTCTCGCGGATGTTGTGTTTCACGATGACGTGGTGATATCAGGCCGGGAGATTGCATTGAAGGCCGAAACAAAAGGAACTTTTCTTCTCAGTGGCGGCGAGATCGTGGAATTTTTCGTTGATGGCAAGCCGGTCGGGAAGAGCCTTTCAGGGGGTGACGGCGTAGCGTTTAAGCGTTTTGTGCCGTCGAAGGAGGGTCTGTATAAGATACGCGTGAGATCGGGCAAGGCTTCAGACAGCGGGGTGCTCCTTGCGTTGAAGAAAAAAAGCCGGGTCGTGTGTATCGAAGTGGAGGGAGGATTGTCTGAAGGGATGTTCTTTGAGAAGGTGCACCCGGGGAGCGCGAAGGCTGTCAGAGCCATATGCAAAAGATATCCGGTGGTCTTTCTTCAGACAGGCCTTGCCGGAGTGAGGGCTCTCAAATCATGGTTGAAAAAAAATGACTTCCCCGAGCTCCCGGTTCTGGCCTGGAAGGGGGGTGAAGTATTCAGGGAAATACATCAGGGTGGTCTGGTGATTAAAGCAGTGATCGGGAGACCCGACGTGGTCAATTCGGCGAGACCGTACAAAGCCCTCGCCTTCAGTTTTCATCCTCTGGAAAACGGGGAATCTGTTGATGACTGGGAAGAGATAGAAAAACGGTTGAAATAACCGGGAGGTGCCGCGATGAAAATAAAATATGTAGTTTATCTTGTGCTTTTATGTGCCTATGGGATTTATTATTTCGGGGTATCGGAAGGATTTATTAAGAAAAAAATACATGAAGAGGAAATGACGGCAACCCAGGCATTCATCAATCTCATCACTCCCCAAAGTCCTCAGGAAAAGGTCTTTTCACTGTCTGAGGAGTTGTGGAATGAAAGGCAAAGTTTAAACAATTTTGAGAAGTGGAAAGAGAAGGTGGAGTCGGGTCAGATCACGTGACCCGGGGCTGTGGAAAAGCTCAGGAGTGAGCTGGAGAACGATCCCCGTCCGAAGATGAGAGCAAAAATAGAAAAGTTGCAGGAGGAAATGAAAAAGATGGCAAAAAAGGCGGCCCGCAGCAAATAACTCGTCTGAGGAGCGAAAGAATATCCGGAGGGGAGTTATTCCCCGATGATTTTTACCAGAACCCTCTTTTTTCTCCTGCCATCGAATTCACCGTAAAATATCTGTTCCCAGGGGCCGAAATCCAGCCTGCCTTTCGTGACGGCAACGACGACTTCCCTTCCCATGATCTGCCGTTTCAGGTGAGCGTCTCCATTATCCTCTCCCGTTCTATTGTGACGATATTTAGAAATTGGTTCATGTGGAGCAAGCTTTTCAAGCCACTCTTCGTAGTCCTGGTGAAGACCCGACTCGTCATCGTTGATGAAGACTGAGGCGGTGATGTGCATGGCATTGACGAGTACCAGGCCTTCTGTGACTCCGCTTTCCTTGAGGCATTGCTCCACCTGGGGGGTGATATTCACAAAGGCCCTCCGGGTGGGAGTATGGAACCATAATTCCTTTCTGTGAGATTTCATTTTCACCTCTCCTTCTGTTTATTAATATATCTCATGCCGTGAAGGTAAGCTTCGTCCCCGACATATTCAAGATGAAACGATCGGGCATTTCCCTTTCCACATGAGCAATTGTTTTGCGCCCCGTGCAATGGGTGGGTACCACATAAGCCGGGTTAATTTTTTTCAGCTCTTCAATGGTCTTTCCGACAATCGGTTCGAAAATGGGTCCGGAAAGGTGAAAACCTCCGATTACTGCGTGCACGTTCTCTATGCCGGTTACTTTCCGGGCATGGTGAACCGTGTTGACGATGCCCGAATGAGCACATCCGGTGAGAATAACCAGTCCCTTCCCCTTGAGATGCATGGCAATACCCGTATCGTCTTCAATAGGATCCCACATATCACCACCCTTCTTTACAAAGAAGGCGTTGGGGGTGCCCTTTTCGAATTCCGAGGTACGTTCGATTTCTCCCAGAAACAGGACATTTTTTTCCAGAAGGGGATACGGCAATTTCGTTTCCACTATATTCACCGCTGCTTTTTCGATCCTGCTTTTTATCCGTTCGGGGAAGAACGCCTTCACATCGCCCGGAAATTTGAGATATCTCGATTTCCTGAATGCAGCAGGATGCAGGATCAGTTGGATGCCTTTCCTTCCGATCATTTTGACTAACTTCTCGAAGCCGAGGAAATGGTCACTGTGGCCGTGGGAAAGAACCATCACTTCCACGTCTCTCATGGTTACCCCTAACACCCTGGCATTCGCCGCGACGCCGTCTCTGGAGAACCCGAAATCAAAAAGGAGCGTGTGGGTCTTATTTTTTCTCGTCGTTCTGACAATCGCCGAGAAACCATGTTCCGCCCTGATTGAATTCTTTACCTCTTTGCCGACCAGGAAGCGGGCCCTGGATACAATCGCGGTATTGTCCATGGCGGTAATCTCGATGAAGTTATCCTGGAGCGTCAAGATGTCTACCCTGTCCAATTCCTGAAGGTGAAATTTCTTCTTCATCTTCTTTTTCCTCCTTATTTGCAATTAATCGTGTGGGCGGAATATCCTGAGCCATATGGGACCGCTTGCCGAAACCAGGCCGAGCGAGGCGAATGCGAGTCCCCATGCAACTGTTCCGCCGCCCGCAAGATCAAGAATCACGCCAAAGGCAAGGGGTGAGAGAAAAGCCATGCAGAATCCGGCAAACGTGTAGAGGGCCAGAGTTCTCCCACGCTCGGTAGTGTACGATGCGGCAACCACGCCTGCCGTCAGTGAACCGCTGTCCAGCATGACTGCGATTCCATAGAGGATGCAGAGGGCTGCGACGATACCGTAGGGCAAATGAGCGGAAAACCCTATGACGCATCCGAAGATGCCCGAAGTCAGCATGAATATGGCAACGGCCCGCCTGCGGTCCCATCGGTGAGCAACTTCGTTTCCAAGGACGCTCGCAGGGACGCCCGCAAGAACGATCAGCGTTGCGATGTCCTGGGTGCTGAGAGAGTAGTTTTGAGTGGTATGCAGGTTCAGGCAGAAGGCTAAAAATGCGACCATCCATGTGCGGTATCCAAAGAGCTCCCAGCAGTGAACGGCGTATCCGAACATGTAGCCGACAGTCGACCGGTTCCGGAGGGTCTCACGGAAGTCAAAGGAGGCAAGAATGCGCTCTTCCTTATGTGAAGCAGGTTCCTTTGGTGTCACAACAAGGGCGAAAATGAGAAGAGCCCCGAGGTATCCGGCCGATAGCGCCACAGCTGCATGGCGCCAGTGGAGCATGGTCACCAGCCAACCGGAGAGAAATACCGAGGTTGCGGTTCCGATACCGTATGAGGAGGTATAAAATGCGATTGCGCGGCTCTGATTTTCTCCCGAAATGTGGTCGCTGAGAACTTTCAAACCGGGCATGAATGTACCGGCCAGGCTGATGCCACCGAAGAACCGAAAGAGCATTGCCGTTACGGTGCCCTGGGCGAACAACCCGAAACAGAGCATGGAAATCGCGCCGAGTGCAGCCGAAAGAAGGTAGACACGACGCGGGTCGATGCGGTCTGTGAGACTCACCAGCAGAGGGGAGAACGCAGCATATCCCCCGAAGAAGATGCCGTTGATCCAGCCGGCCTCGGTGTTGCTGAGACTCCACTCCTTCTGAAACCCTGGTAAGAGGGCGGGGAAAAACATCGTTGACACGATCGTGAGGATTTCGGCGACGCATACGAGTGTGGTGAATGTAACCTGACTGTTCATAAACGGGAAGACAGAATGATCGTATGTTAATGAATATGGAATCCTTTGATCAGATTATCCAGGATGAGGCCGAAAAAGAAATCCTTTCCTGACTGGTAGTACCATCCAAGATGAGTATGGCAATTCGTGCACAGGGCAATGCACCAGGTGAACCCCGCAAACCAGGTGTATTCGTATGTGGGGATCCCGTAGACGATGCATCCCCAGGCCTGGGAGAAACAACCGATATTAAAGGTGATCCCTGCGGGATTGGTGAAGCGATGAGCATGCTTACCATTGATGATGCTTGAGTGTTCAGCGGTGGTAATCTCGTTCCGGCAGTGTTTACACAGCAGCGGCCTTTTCTCTTTTTCCGTTACCGTATCATGTGATGTGCTCGTGGACGATTTATCACGCGGATCTTCTGAAGATTGCTTAAATAGCCAGAGAGGCTTTGCGTGAATCCGGTGCATCAGATCGCTTTTCCGTGTCATCATGTCCGGGGTTCCGGTATTTCTCTTTTTCATGACGGTATGGTTATAGCAACTTTTTGTCGTGATGGGGAAGGGAAAATTGCGACTGAAAACATTTTACATGATTTGGTATTGCGGATCAAATGCATGCACCCTGCTGTTGAGGTCTCTTAAAATTCAAATCTGATGCCTAACATTGCGTGCTTTCCTTTCCCGTACCTGAAAATGTCATAATCTTCCTGGCGGCTGTAATACACGCTGAAGCTTCCTGCCTTTCCGTGAATTTTTATCCCCGGCTCTACCGTGTAGCCAAACTCCGGATCATTTCCCGCAAGCAAGTGTCCTGAGAAGAGGACATAGGGAGAAATCCTTCTCTCGATGAAGGTATAGCGCACACTTCCCTCCAGATCACCCCAGTAATCAAAATTCTTCGATGCCGGGTAACCTCCTAACTTCACGTGCCAGTGCCAGGGGAAGGACTCCTGGTTCTGCAATCCTACGCCTAAGAGATGGTAATCTCTGATTACGCTGTCACTGTCCACACCGTAGAGGCAGGCATAAGAGTGAAAAAGCTGTAATTCATAATGATGAAGTTGAACGCTCAGTGAAGGTCCGATCTCATACTTCACAAGGTAGGGGTTGAGATCATCAGGAAGTGTGAGGATGCCTGCATAGGTATTCATGGTGAATTTCTTGTCAGAGTCCCATTTGAGAAGATCCAGATTGAGGGAAAAGTCACTGCGGTGACCGAATCTGTCGTCATCGATGAAATTCGCGTAGCCCCCGGTTATATGAATCTCAGGATTCCATGAACTCTTTCCGTTTCCCGCATCCGGATACGTGCGATCATCCTTTCCCAGACTCATCTCCAGACGCAGGCCGATCAGGAAAAAATCTTCACCTCTATCTGATCCATACCAGTCGTGGAATTTCTCGTACGAGATAAAGGGAATAAGGCAATCTTCTTTTCGCCAGCAGAACCGGTTTCCTGTTTCGACAGAGTAGTTGTGATTGAATCCCCTGTCATCATAGAAGGAGATTAAACCTGCCTGAACGTAGAGAATATGCCTCTCATGCCTGTACACGTCATATCTGATTGTTAACTTCCCCATCCATTCGTATTCATTCTCCGTTCTCATCCAGATTTTGCTGAGAGAGATATTCCAGTTGATTTTATTCAACCATTCGGAACCGGAGTTGAATATTATCCCGTCGTTTCTGTGACCGATCGCCATTCCCGGCGTTTCGTACCCTACTCCCAGTTCGTTCCAGTGAATACCGTTTTTCTCGCTTTTGGGTAGCGTTCTGCTCGGATTATTGCATGTGTGATCCCAGAAGAATGTGATGTTCCCCCGGGGTGTGTTGTGCTTGATTCCCACATAGGTGAACTCGTGATCGAGTTGATTCGGCGAGGATGTGAATAAACTCTTTTCCTTGATGGAGAAATGAAAAGTGAAGTTGCTGACGCGGAATGCGTCGAAATATAATTCCCGTGCGGTCCTTGCAGTGTACTCTCCTCCGCTCACCCCAGCAGCCTCGAGTGCCGCATGCGCATCCATCAACAATTCAAGGGATTGTCTTTCTTCCTTCCCATCATCCGGTTTGGTCGGATGGATGACTGGCGCGGTCGGGGCGTTTGCCGGGTTGCGTTCCTTAAATGCGTGCACAGATTGTCCCATGCCGAGGAAAAGGGTGATGCATCCGAGGAGGGCGAGGCCCTTTTTCAGGTGGTCATTCATGGACACCCCTCATCGGGATTGTGTGTCCTCCAGTGGGGGTGTTGTATGTGGTGGTGAGTGGGGAGAAAGATTCATAGCCATGTTTTATCCTCCCGATGAAGAAGCTTATGATCATAGTCCCTGTACTCTCACGCTTAGAAAACCTTGAGGAGAGAATGCACGAGATTTTCCGTTGTGTAGTGACCGTTCGTCAGGATGGCGAAGTCGTGCTCGCCGCCAAAAATCTCTTGAATGATATCCTGCACGGTCAGGCCACGTTTTTGCAGGTCTTTCGCCCTTTGTGAGAGGTCTTCCAGATAGTGGATGCAGTTTTGCAAAGCCTCCTTTCCCTTCTCAACGATCCGTCCGAGAGACGTGAGCAGAATGAGTCTGTCTGTTTTCAGGTTATACAGTATTTTCAACGAGCGAAGAGTTTCACCGATATCTTCTTCAGATCTGATGAACTTCGGTTTCTCTCTCGCGAAGATGTCTCCGGAGAAACACCATCCTTTGGATGATTCGAAAAGGGATATATGTCCTGCACTGTGGCCTGGTGTTTCAATGACCTGGAAATGGAAACGATGTGTGTCGACGGATACGGGTATCGGTTTCACCTTGGAAGGTGTCGGGTAACCCCAGACGAGTTCCTGGTAGGGGAATAGGGGAAATCCACCGCTGATGAAGGGAATGGAATCGGGATGGGCGAATATATCCACACGGGAATGCGTTATGATGCGGTCATTGCCGCCGATGTGGTCTTCGTGAAAGTGTGTATTGACCACACTGTGAAGTTTATGTTTCTCCAGAACATGTAGGAGTTCATGAGCTGTGTAACTGCACCCGGTATCGATCAAAAGTCCATCCACTAAGTATGCGGCCACCCAGTATACAGGCTTGCCGTCAATTTCGCAGCTCATATTGATCTGAGTAATTTCTTCGAACTGTCGTGTTTCTATCATAAGTCTATAATAAATTGCGCACGTGTGACTGGTCAGGGCGTTGTTGTGGAGTTGTGACGTTCGTGGGATTCGCTTGTGACGGGGAACGTATTGTCAAGCTTGCCGGGTATTTCGATCAGATTCGCTCCCGCCGGGGTAAGGATAAAGAAATCCGGCCTTCTGCGACCTTCCAGGGTGCTGCGGATGAGTTCGATGTACCCGGAATCGCCAAGATAATAGAGATCGAAAAGGTTGGTACGTGCCTCAGAGGTATGCCAGTTGAATTCGTCGCGCTCACAGTACACATATTCGGGGTAGGCACTGTATGCAGCCATGACAAGGCGCCGTCTATTCTGATTGATCTGTGAATATGAGCGATTAAGAATGGGGGCAGCCGTATCCATAAAATATTGTTGCAGGTGAGCTTGTGGAAGAAATCAAAAAGGGGCTCATGATATTTCAGGGCCCCTTTTGATTCACTTTTATGCCTATGATGGAGACGAGGTAAATTACTTCTTCTTTTCTTCTTTCTTTTCTTCCTTCTTCTCCTCTTTCTTCTCCTTCTTCTCTACTTTCTTCTTTGCTGGTTTCTTCTTTGCTGGTTTCTTCTTCTCTTCCTTAGCAGGCTTCTTCTCTTCTGCCTTCGGTGGTTCAGCGGCCTTTGGGGGCGGAGCCTGTGCGAAGCAGAGACCGGTCATAGAAAGTGCAAAGAGGATAGAAATTAACACTGACATCAGCTTCTTCATTCGTTTCACCTCCTTTCAATAAATTTGTTATGACAAATTTAGCAAGAACCATTCCATGTCCCAGAGAATCGAAATAATAAGCAATAATGATACCTTAAAGAAATCTTGTGGGGGAGCGATACCCGGTTTTTGAGGAAGTATTCCCCGTCCTTTGGGGAAATATTCCCTACAAGTTATAGGTTGACCCGGACGCTCATCTTCCGGCCGATATAATGGATTCTTGAAGTATCGAATCGGTTTGCTGGCGGAGTATCCTGCGAGGTCAGTCTAATTTCCCCTGCATTGGGATTCGCCTTTTCCGTAACCTCCGGTTTCTTCGTTTTTGAGAATGCCTCCTTCGAAGGTAAGAATGTAAATGAAATCATTCTTTCCGCAGTTGTAGTACCATTTTTCCACCGGCTTGGTTACTTCCTTGAATGAGCGCTGTTGTGATGAGTGCCTCTCCCGGTTGTAATGATCACCTTTTCTGTATCGCCTTACTTTTTTTGTTCCCACTTTTTCCTTGGATGTGGGTTTGCCGCATTCCTGGAGGACCTTTACTTTGCTGTCTCCTATACTGACGAGGGTTTCCCCGCACCGGAATGCAAAAGATTCCAGAGTGTATGACAAAGTAAAAAGAATCAGGGGTATCACTAAGAGAATGATTTTTTTCATGGTGGTGTATCTCTTTTCCTCCTGACTGATAAAAGCCCTTATCAATACGTTTCCCTCATATGTGGTCTTCCTAATCATATGGTCACGAAACGCACGGATCTTATGCTTTTATCGTTCATTGTTCGGCTGGTTTACCGGAAGAAGCACATCAGCTCTTTCGACTCGTCTTGGCGGTGAATATGGAAACAAGCTGCTTGACCTTCTTGCTCTTGCACTTCGGACATGTTACTTTTGCCTTCCCATGTTCGCTGAAGCTCTGTATCAACGTAAATTCATATTTGCATGCTTGACAGAGATACTCATATGTTGGCATATTTTTACTCCTTCCTGTGCATTGATTGGGGGGAATCATCCCCTATATTTTTATATTGTATTTAATTGACATTTCTTGTCAAGTACTGTGGATAAAATAGTGTAAAAAAATTTCAGGCAGGCAATTGCATGCAAGAAATTCGGCGGAGGGGGTATTCACCCGTACCATGACGAAGATATTGATTGTGTTTCATTCTCAGTCCGGAAATACGGAGAAGATGGCTCGGGCCGTTGCGGATGGTGCGCGCGGTATCGCTGATACGGAAGTTCTCCTGGTGAGGGCACAGGATGCCAGCCTGGGTGATCTTCTGGATGCGGACGGTATCGCGATAGGCACGCCGGAAAATTTCGGCTACATGTCGGGAATGGTAAAGGATTTTTTTGACAGGACGTATTATCCGGCCCAAGAGAAGGTGTTTCGCAAGCCCTATGTTGTCTTTATCAGTGCGGGAAACGACGGCGAGGGGGCATTAAGAAGCGTTGAGAGGATTGCTCAGGGTTACAAATTCAAGAAGGTGTATGACCCGGTGATTTCCAGGGGAACGGTAACAGAGGAAGACCTCGCCCGATGCCGTGAACTGGGAAGTATTTTAGCGGCGGGATGCCGCGAACGGATATACTGAAGCCGGCTTCATCAGAAGCTGTACTCAATTTCCGTCAGTATCCGGTCATTGCGGTACCAGCGTCCATAGTAACTGTTGTCGGATCCGTTGAAGAATTCGACGGCGACCTTCCAGATCAAACCGTCCCTCAGGCGATACTTGCTCTGGACTCTTTGATAACGGCCGCTCTCGTTTTCTTCAAGTTCGAAGTTCGAAATATATTCCATACTCAAGTCTTCATTGTACTTGAAGTTAGCGCGGCAATAGAGGTCATTTTTCCCCAGTCTCGTTTTTCGTGAACTCTGGGTATAGTTGGGAGCGTCCTGTTCCCTGGTAATGACTTCTCCTCCGTACTCGACTGTCAGGTCTATTTGTTCAAGTCCTATTTTTTTTGCGAGATCATCGATCGTATAGGTAGTGCCGCCAAGATAGCTTATATAATTGTCGTCTTTCCCGTCATAACTGTAGTTGTAAAGGGCTTCTCCGTGAAATTCCCATTTCTTGTAGGTTGTGGAGAAACCGGCGGCATAGTTTCCCACCTTCACGGTTTCTTTTATGCGTACCTTCTTTTCCCCCTCGGTTTCCTCTCTCATTACATAGTACGGGTTTGGTCCGTGGTAGAAGGAGAGAAAGAGATCCCAGCAGTGGTAGGTGCCTTTACCCCGGGCAAAGTATCCCGTATTGTTCGGATTAATTTTTGCCCGATCTTCAATGTCAAGCGCAAACTACATCAACGCGGGGCCGTGCGGTTGGATGATCACCTTAAGGGACTTCCCTCCCTCGGCAACGAGCTGAAAACCGAGCCCCGTCTTTTCCAGGGGGAGCCTGTGGGTGATCATCTTTTCGACGGATATCCTCTTGTGTCTGAGGAGTTCTATCGCCGCTGCTGCATCCAGGGGGCTGTTTCCGTACGAGGGCATCAATCTGATTTCATTCCGCCAGAAGTCGTTAACAGGAATGGGGAGGTCCATGCCGGGTTCGGTGGTGGCGAAACAGAGCACGGTTCCGCCCCGGTCGACGGATTGCAGTGCCTGCCTGAAGGCGGACAGAGCCCCGGTGCACACGATGACGAGGTCGGCGAGTCTGCCGTTATTCATCTCCCGCACCATTGCCGGGACGTCCTCTCCCGCAGGGATGACTCCATCAGCCCCGAACTCCCTCGCCATGCGAAGCCGGAATTCGCTGACGTCTGTTGCCATGATATGTCCGGCGCCGAGAGTGCGGGCAAGGAGCAGGTGGAGGATACCGGAGATGCCGCTTCCCAGAATGAGGACTGACTGGCCGGGCTGGAGATTCGCGATTCTCTGACCGCGGACGACGCAGGCAAGAGGTTCCATGAAAGCGCCCTCCTCATAGGTCATGCCATCGGGAAGATGGAACACCCCTCGATCCACATTGAGGGAAGGGACCCGTACATATTCGGCCAAGCCGCCGGGATAATAATTTGTCGTGTGGAGTGTCTCGCAGGCGGTGTGATAGCCTCTCAGGCAGTAGTGGCAGGTGTTGCAGGGAACATGGTGGGAAACGAATACTCGCTCTCCGACCTTATAGCGTGTGACGCCTTCTCCGGTTTCCACGATTTCTCCTGCGATCTCATGCCCCAGTACCAGCGGTGCCTTCTTGATTCGATACCATTCCATGACGTCGCTCCCGCAGATGCCGCTCGCCATTACCTTTACCAGGATCTCACCGGAACCAATCGCGGGTACCGGCATCTCTTCCAGCCGTACATCCCTGTTGTGATAATACATTGCAACACGCATCAGGTATCATCACCTCACTGTGATGCGAAAAATTTAAATGATTGCCTATGGGTCATCGCGAGGAGTGAAACGACGTGGCGATCTCGTTAAGTATCAGTGAGTTATGAGATTGCTTCGCTTTCCCCCCACGCTTCGCTCGGTGCTTACGGCTCACCGCAATGACTGTTTGTATTATGCAAAG
>VGTB01000017.1 GCA_016874835.1 Deltaproteobacteria bacterium
GATCTGTATATCACTCTCTCTGTGTGTCATCGCTGCCTCCTCTTCTTAAATCAATAAGAAAAACAGACAGATGATGACTAATAACTCCTTATCTGTCAAACATCAGTTTGGTACGTATAGCAGGAAGTAGGGAATGAATCGCCACATCCACCTACGAGTCTTCAGCCTGCCCATAAAGGTGAGACAATATAATACAGTTTGAAAGTGTATATATATATCAGAAAGCCAATTTCCTTCCTCTGGAATCGAAATGCTTATTTAAGATAACCTTTGACTTTTCATGAGGGATGCCATAGAATAGAAACAATTATACATTGGCTTACCTATCGGAAAGATAGGAACGCGGTTGAAGTTGGATAAGACATTTTGAAGTGCAAAGGCGGCCACCATGCTCTTTAGAGTGAGGTGGCTTTTTTCTTTCTGTCAGAGTGGCAATCCGACTTTTGGAAAATTTTTAAAGGAGGATGCAAACGATGTCAGAAGGAAAAGTGAAATGGTTCGATGAAAAAAAGGGATTTGGTTTCATCGAAAAGGATGAAGGTGGCGACGTGTTTGTTCATCATAGCGCCATCCAAGCCGACGGATTCAAGACGCTATCAGAAGGGCAACGTGTCAGCTTCGATGTAGTGCAGGGCAAGAAAGGCCCGGCAGCAGAAAACGTGAAACCGTTATAAAATTCAGTACCGGTCAACAAGAGACGTTCCAACTGCAACGTGCGAGGCGTTCAGGAGTGCCTCTTCTTGCCATGGCACTAGAAATAAGGACAAAAAATGCAAACCAAACTTTATGTGGGAAATCTTGACCGCTCTGTTACCAATGAGGACCTGAAAACTCTGTTCTCTCACCACGGCGAGGTCAGAGAAGCAAAGCTGATCGAAGGCAAAGGATTCGGATTCGTTGAAATGTCGAATCAGATTGAAGCTGAATCAGCGAAAAAAGTATTGAACGGAAGCGATTTCAAAGGACGCAAATTGAAGGTTGATATTGCCCAACCACCGAAATACAAATCGCGGGGCCATAGATATCGTTAAAGAAACATGCGTTTATGGTAAAGCCGGATTAATCCGTGAAATCAGCGTCCTCGACGGTTGCCGACGTATCATAACGTGTAGTCCGTTTTGGTTTATGTTTCCAGGGCCAGTTGGATGGCTTTGGGGATTTTATTAAAATGAACAAGATAGTTAAGATCAATTCTAAAATACTTCAATGACCTATATCGGTCAAAGAAAGGCAAAACATGGCAAGACAAACTCAAAACAAGTTTATCAAGCGTCAAAAAGAACTAGAACGCATGAGGAAAGCGAAGGACAAAATGGCGAAACGGCAGAGCAAGAAGGATAAAAGTACGGAGATAGACGAATCAGAAATATTGAAAAAGTCGCAGGAGAACGTAAATCATTAAGGATAAGCAATCAATTATCATCACCCTGAAGAAAGAGAGTCTGCCAAAATCATTCGCACTTGGCCGTAAAATAGAAAAAAGAAATAATAATGAATTTTAAGTCGTTTAATCTACACCCCTACATCGAATCCGGTATAAGGGAGCTTGGTTATACAGCTCCCACACCGATTCAAATACAAGCAATACCATCCATCCTTCAGAACCGGGACGTCATGGGACAGGCACAGACCGGAACGGGGAAAACCGCCGCCTTCGTTCTTCCCATCCTCCAGCGCCTGATGGACGGGCAGAGGAAGCATATCCGGGTGCTTATTATGGCACCGACAAGGGAACTGGCAGAGCAGATACATGAGGCTATCGGTCAACTGGGCCGCTATACGAAATTGAAGAGCGTTACAATCTATGGAGGCATAAATCAGTACACCCAGGCCAGCAAACTTCGCAAGGGAGTGGATATTGTTGTGGCCTGCCCAGGACGTCTGATCGATCTTATGGATAAGGGCGTGATCGATTTAAGGCATATAGAAGTGCTTGTCCTAGACGAGGCGGACCGCATGTTCGACATGGGCTTTCTGCCGGACATCCGAAATATCCTGAAACGCCTGCCCGTTAAGCGGCAGACGCTTCTCTTCTCTGCCACCATGCCCAATGATGTCCGGGACCTGGCAGAGAGTATTCTGTTCAATCCAGTCAACATCCAAATCGGTGATGCGGTTCCGGTATCCACGGTCTCCCATGCCATTTATCCTGTTGATCAGCACCTCAAGACATCTCTTTTGATGAAGATTCTGGACTGCACGGACATGGCATCGGTGCTCGTCTTTACGCGCACCAAGGACCGCGCGGCCCGCCTGGCGAAGCAGATGAAAAGATCAGGATTTCTTGTGACTTCACTCCAGGGAGATCTCCCTCAGAACAAGCGCCAGGAGGCGCTTAATGGCTTTCGCAACGGAAAATACCAGATCCTCGTTGCCACTGACATTGCAGCCCGCGGTATAGATGTTTCCAAAATTTCTCACGTGATCAATTATGATATGCCCGACACGGTCGATGCTTACACACACCGCATCGGACGCACTGGCAGGGCCGAAAGAACCGGGGATGCATTCACCTTTGTAACGCGCCCCGACAGGGCTTTTGTGTGGACCATTGAAAATGTTCTTGGTGAAAAGTTGGAACGGCGGATATTGGCGAATTTCGATTACACGATACCTGCGCCAGAATCAAGCAAAAGGTCAAGCCGCTTGAGACGCATAGGGAAGAGGCCATGTCCGAAAAAGGACTCGAAAAAAACTGGGGAACAACATGCCTGCCATTTCTCACGGAGTTCGCGGCTTTCTTCAGGCGTGAAGAGAGGACGGAAAGATCTTTCTCATTTCCCATATCCCGATAGCTCATCCCAGATGAAGTCGTGCAGATCCCGTAGTATGCGTTGAGCATGCAGCCTCTCAACAAATCATCAAAGGTCTGTTTTCATTTATTCATGTACAGGAGGGGAGGATACTGTTTTCTTATCGGGATCTATCCTCAACTCCGGACGCATGATCTTTTCAAGGTAAAGCCTTTGACTTTCAAATGCATCCGGATTTTCAGTGGGATTAAACTTGATCATCTCCCCGAAAGAGATGACAACCCTGGCAAATGGCTTCGGAATGAAAAAACTGTCCCAGGTGTTGAAATACCATGCCCTGTCGGCAGAAACAAAGAAGGGTATAATTGTTGCGTCGGTGGCATGGGCTAACTGAACCACGCCAGCTTTTACAGTTCCGGCAGGTCCTCTCGGACCGTCAACGATATGTCCGGCAAACCTCTTTTGATTTAAATGATCTATCATATTCCTCAAGGCTTCTTTTCCGCCTCGTGAAGACGAACCCCGTATAGTGTGCCAGCCGCTTTTTTCGGCCACACCGGCAATGATCTCGCCGTCGGAGCTTTTACTGATCATTAGAGCAGGCTTGAATTCTCTGTAATTCTGGAAATGACGTATGGCGGCGAAGAAATGCTGATGCCACGTGCATAAAATAATCCTTCCGCCACTTCTAAAATAGTCCATCCATGTCTTTTCATTTTCAATCTTCATAATGAATAATGAACTATAGAACCGAATAAACCGGTAAAGGAAAGAATGGAACAGTTTTGTCGTCAAAATACTTTTGAATTTGAAGGACATTGCTTTTTTCACAACCTCAGGTATTGAGTACATCTTTTGAGATGCGCCATTTATCCGTAGGGATAAATCTGTATGCATGGGAACCGTGATCAGGATTGAAATGATTATACCGCTCAGAAATCCACCTTTTCATTTTGATATCAGATAATTCTTGTTCGGCCTTATTTTTATCGAGATAATCATCAATGGCTTCCTCCAGGATAATTATCTGGATCTTCCGAGAGCGCTTGTCGGGTTGATGCAGGTTGTTTTCGAGTCTCCAGTCGATTTGTATTACATAATTGCCGTTGGAGAAGTGCGAAACAATCCATGCGTTCTCTGGAAAAATGGGCGTCATAATCCGGAGCCAGTAGTCAAGCATATCTTCAGTCAATGTTTTTAACCCTTTCGTTTTAATTATTCCAATTCGATTATCTTCATCTCCCTGGACCATCCAACTTTATCTGTCCTATCCTAATATTTCTGCACGTGTGTCTGTACTCAAGTTTGAAAATAATTCTCCCCCGGTATGGTCCCTCCTCCTCAACTCTATACCCAAGTATGGTTCCCCCATAAAATGAAGGTTCTTGTCGCTTTTTATGAAAACAAATTTCACCGCCAATGAGTTTTTGAGCTTTACTTTCGTCCAATTGCCACCAACCGCTTTCCCATACATTATCGTGCAATTTGACAAATTTATTCTTTTGCTCGATTACGTGGATATTCATGACGTATTTCCTTCTTTGAGAAATGGCACTTATCGTGCGTGTGCTTTTAAAAATTCATCCTCTATTGAAACAAAAAACCCTGCCTGAGAGTAATGGACAGGGTTAACATCATCTTTTCGTTTCCCTATATGGGAAGAAGGTTTATCAACTTTTTCAGTAGTATTTATTACATTCCCTTATTTTGTATATGCGCAATTTTAAATAAAGTCCATAAAATTCGTTATTCATGTTATCCGTTGACATACCGGACAGCACTCTCTATACTCCGCTCGTTGTTACAGAGAAAGGATTACTTTTGAGACAATTATTGAGTCTTATTGGAAAATTTCTTTACTTTCTGATGGGCTGGGAATTTGAACCGCTCCCACATTATTTTTCTCGCAAGCACGTGATTATCGGCTTTCCCCATACATCTAATATGGATGCCGTCAGGGCCTTCATCGCTTATAGAATTATCAAGCGCACCGGGCATATTATGGTCAAGAAGGAATGGTTCTTCTGGCCAATGTCCGTTGTCTTCAAGATCATCGGAGGTATTCCGGTTGAACGCCGATCACCCCGGGGCACTGTGGAACAGATGGCTGAAATTTTTAAAGACAGGGATGAGTTTCTGCTTGCCATTGTGCCGGAGGGGACACGTAAAAAAGTAAAGACGATCAAAACAGGATTCTGGCACATCGCCAAAGCCGCTGATGTTTCCATTGTCTGCTGGTTTTTGGATAATGCAAATAAGAAAGCTCGCTGGCTGGGCGAAATCGCCCCCGGTGAGAATATGATGGATGACCTGATCCGGATACGTGATATTTATGAGAAGGCTGGTTATCGATTCCCTCTGGAAGTCACATTACCGGATCATAGAAACAACTCTAAACACTGACCCAATCTGTTGAGTCGAGCAGACCACTTTCTCCAGGCGTGCAGGCTGAGATTTACATTCTCTTTTTGCCGCCTGATTTCCCGAATTTTTCAGAATATTTCAACAATTAACATTTGTAATCTTGTATACTTTGAAAAGAACATAAAATAGCGAGTACAGGAAGCCAATAAATAGAACCGTCCACTTTATTCCCTCGGCAATAATAGGGAGATAAAAAAATGGGGGCGGTCGGTACCGGCCGCCCCCATTGAGGGTCATCAGTAATGCAAATTTTTCATTATTCGGCCATCAGTTGATCGTCCTTCACCTTCTCCATGTCCGCGACATAAGGTTTTGCGGCCATTAAGTAGCATAAGCCACCCAGGATTCCGCCTATTGTTGCTATGGTCAGGGCAGTACCCAATCCCTGCGCACCTTCTCCCAGAACCTTCGAAATAGCTCCAACCATATAAGGACTCCAGCCCCCGCCGAAGGCATACATGCAGAAGACCATCAACCCCCAGACAAGCCCTTTCTGGGCAACGGGAGCCACGTCCTGTGATATCGCGCTCAGGCAGGGCAGAGCCATAACATTGAGCACACCGTAGGCAACGATCAGCGCCATGCCGATGCCTTTCATCTGGAAGTAAATGGCGCCCGCCATACAGGCAGCACTCAGCATAACGGTTATTGCAGGTAAGTAGAGCCTGCCGCGAGGGTTTTTCTTAAACCAGATATCCGCAAGGATTCCTCCCACAGGAGAGCCAACAATGGCCGCAAGAACGATAGGTACCATGACAGCATTGGCTGCCGCTACATCAACGCCCCAGGCGCGTTGGATGAATGCCGGTGTCCAAAACAGAAAGGACATGGACATGATATTAGCCAGGCCATAACCGACTAACACCCAAACCAGTGATGGTATCGTGAAGAGTTTTTTAATCGATTGAAAAAAAGTGACCTTTGCCCCGGATTCATGTGTATATTCTACTGTTTTGTAGTCTTTCATGAAAAAGGCCATAATGCCGAGAATAATACCGGGGATGGCAAAGGCGAAGAAAGGGGCCTGCCAGCCGTGTGCCTTGGCCAAAACGCCTCCGAGTACTGATCCCAGTGCTACTCCCAAAGGAATGGCCATGTTAAATATGCCCATCACAGCTCCGCGTTTTTTGGAGTCATATGCGGCGCCGACCATGGCCGTTCCGCCTGCTGAATAACCGGCCTCACCCGCACCCACCAGAGCGCGCGGGATAAGCAGGGTCGTAAAGCTCCAGGCTTTGCCGGTGAGAAAAGTAAAAACGCTCCAGATTATGGCCATGATGCCTATGGCCTTGCGCCTGCTCCATCGGTCCACCAGATAGGCCACAGGAAAGGAGAAAAGCGCAATGCTGAGCAAAAATACAGTGCCCAGGATACCGATATGACTGTCGTCAAGGTTTAGGGCGGCTTTCATAGGCTCCACGACGGCAGCCAGCACCTGCCTGTCCATGTAGTTCACCATGTAGAGCAGTGTGCAGATTATGAGGATATAAAGTGAGCTCCCCCCTCCGGTTTTGTACTCCTTAGAATTTCCCGATTCTTTTGCCACGCATGACCTCCTTCTAAATTTTGAGTCGGAGTCGGGGAGAAGCACGGTGCGCATGTTTAGGGCAGTGCCTTCCATTGTTTCCGCCGTTTCCAGCCTCGTAGCAAAGAGACACCAGTCCATGCATCACGTTTCCACAAGCCCCTCTCTCATCCATTGGTCAATACTTATGTCCTCATATCACAATTACAGATGAAAAGAATCCCTTTGATTTCCTGTTGAAGTCCAGCATTTTCGTCGGGCTAAGAGATTTGTGGATAACAGGAAGCTTTAAATGCCCAATATTTATAAGGATTAAACTGAAAGAATATGAGCCTTTCATCCCGAAATAGAACGGGCAAGTACCATCATCCATTTCCTGCCGAGGGACGTTTTGCATTTGGGACGACAGCAAAGCTGTACACCGACCGCTACTGGCATGATAGAGAATTGAATGCGGTGAATGCGTTCGTCAAAAATAGCCGCGGAGTCGGTGTGCAACCCGCAACGTTGGCGGTGGCATGGGTGATGGCGAATCCGGTTATAACCGCCACCATCATTGGCGCAAGCAAACCCGACCAATTGGATGCGAGCCTGGCGGCAGCCGAGCTGAAGCTTGATTCCTCGTTGAAGGCGAGGCTTGATGAATTAACTCATGAGTGCCGCATGGGCGACGCGCCGCGTTAATCGGCCTCTCTGGGAAAAATTTTAAAGGGTATCTCGTTAAGATCTTCACCAGGATCCTTGGATTTTGCTGACAGGGCACCCCGTTTTTTGTAGATTTAAAGCATGGTCAGGCAAACTATTTTTCATCCAGCGAAGGGGTAACCCAAGGAGGATCTGTCATGATTGATCTGAGAAGGAGTATGGCCTGCGTCCTGATCCTGGCGGCTCTGGTGTTTTCCGCGTCGGACGCGATTGGAGCCGATGACGTCATGGTTCTGCGGTATGACGACGGGTACACCCAGAGAATCAAACTGGACAGACCGTCGGAGTCCATCAGGCAGATTGAATTTCTCGAAGGCAGGAGGGGACAAGGTCGAGATGATCGCGGGCCCGGACACATCAAAGTGATCAGCGCGACCTACGGCGGGAACTGTGGGGCGCCTCGCGGGAATGTCACCCGCCATCTTGCCGAAAGCTTCGATGGGAAGACGGCGTGCGAGTACGTCATTGATTTCCGAACCCTGGGTGACCCGGCGCCCGGTTGTGCAAAGGATTACTTTGCCGAATGGCAGTGCGGGCGTGTTCCCGAGAGGCGCTCAATCGGTGCGCGCCACGAGGCGGGAGGGGGAACGAGGGTATTGCTGAGATGCCCGGTCAAGTAGTGCCGGAAGCTTCTCGTGGTGATTTAAACCCCGCTGCATTCCCTATTGATAAATCTTTGCTGGAGGCAAGCGGATCGCCTTTGAGAGGACCCCGGTGTCCTCCCTGGGGAAGAGAAAGATTTTCCGCGAGATGAATCGCTGAATTATCGAAATGAATCATTCCGGGTCGCCGTGCGTGCCCGAATCAGGGCAATGATCTATTGTTCGGCTGATTCGGCTGCCATCCGGCTGACCCGATGGAGCAGGATCCTCCATTTTTCAAG
Source organism: Deltaproteobacteria bacterium (assembly GCA_016874835.1). Taxonomy (GTDB): domain Bacteria; phylum Desulfobacterota; class Syntrophia; order Syntrophales; family UBA2185; genus VGTB01. Next base: position 8,291 of record VGTB01000017.1, read on the forward strand.
CCTGCAACCCGGCCGCCGGATTTTCCCGTAAGGTATGCGACGCAATGACCCCCCTCCTGAGGCCCTCATCACAGCCGCGTGCTGCAGCAGGACGCGCGGTGTGGCTTGCACTGGCGCTGACATGCGTCCTCATTTCTTCGTGTTCATCCGTTCCGGAAAAGAGATACGATCAGAGGCCTTCGTCGAACCTATGTCTGCCCAGTTTCCCCGATGCGGACGGGTGGTATGGAGGGGACGGCGCCTATTCAATCACGCTGGATGATGGGCGCATCCTGTGGCTATTTGGGGATACCTTTGTTTCAGACCAGGAAGACAGACGGGATCGCATCGGCATGAAGGTCGTTCTGGGAACGACCCTGGCCGTTTCGACCTGCACTGCCGGCGCTGGATTCCGGATCCGATATTACCTGAAAAGGAAAAACGGGGAATTCATTTCGTCTTTCGGCGAAGATGAATGGACGTGGCCCCAGGGTCCATTTATCGTAGACCGCACGCTCTACCTTCCACTCGTGTCCGTCAGGGCCAATCCGGAGATGCAAGGTCCCTTCAAATTCGAAATTGCCGGGCATAAAATCGCCAGGATACGGGACTTCAGCGGACCAGATCCGAACCGGTGGACGATCGAATACGTGGATCTGACAGCCGGCATTTCAAAGGATATCAAGGCATTCGCCACGACGTCTGTCGTTTACAACGGGTACGTTTATTTTTATCCGCTCTACGGGGCCAATGATGGCGGGTCGGCTGTTATGGGCAATATTCTCGCCCGAATCCCCACGGACAAGTTGGATGCGCCTGCACGGTCCGTGGAGTATTTGAACAAAGATGGACGATGGACGAAAAGGGTGGAGGCCTCAAAAGTCAAGGTTGTGTTGGATGCCGCTGTCTCGGAGATGAGCGTCAGATACCATCCCGACGACGGCAAATAAATCGCGGTCTATATGTCCGTCCAAAACAACGGCGATCGGATGTTGTATCGGACGGCTGAGACTCCGGAGGGCCCGTGGACGGAACCCGAAGTCCTGATCGGGTCCATTCCTGAAGTCGACCCGGACAGTCCCAGGTACGACAGGAACAATTTCTGCTATGCCGGGAAGGAACACCTTCAATTCTCACACGGAAGGGATTGGGTCGTCACCTATGTGTGCAAGTCGCATGAGGACTTCCAGAACAACACGAGCTTCATCCGCAAAAACCTTTTTCTCTACCGTCCTGTTGTAAATCGCGTGAGTCGCTAAACCCCCTCTTTCGGGGCCTGTTTTTTCAGGGCGTAACCCACGACCTGTTCTTCCTTACTATTCTGGAGTTTCCTGAGTTTTACCAGTGTCGGTGTCTAATTATTGGTTATTATTAGATGAATCTGTTTTAGGATGTTGACCGGTTGTTTTTTGGGGAGAGATTCCTGAGTTTTAGGAGGTGATGTGGTAGAACCAGGGATCTACCGAAAGCTAAGCGGAGACTGGTGCGGGAGATGCTTTATGGGATCCAAGCGGCCAAAGATGTCAAACTCTCGAATATTACGAGGTCGCTCAACGAACCCCTTCCTTTGATCAAGACGGAAGATCGCTTATCGCGGAATCTGGGCGATCGGGATTTTACGGAAGCCATCAATCATCAGATATGCAGACTGGGGAGCAGGAATGTCTTGGATGACATGGTCATTGCCATTGATCCGGGCGATATTCGGAAGAAATACGCTGCGAAGATGGAGGGTCTCTGCAAGATCCACGATTGGAGCGAGCACGAGATTGGAGAGGGATACTGGCTGGCAAAAGCGGTAGCTGCGGACATTGATCACAAGAGAGTGATTCCGCTGTATTTGGAGGTGTACTCCCAAGACGCCGAAGGTTTTATCAGCGAGAATGACCAGCTTTTCAAATTGATCGACACGATCAGCACCCATGTGGGCCATAAATGGATATATGCGATCGACCGGGGAGGTGACCGGGGGAAGCTCTACGATAAGTTTCTGGAGGAGGGGAAGCGATTCGTAATTCGTCTCACCCAGAAGCGAGATCTCATCCATAAAGGGCTAAGGAAGAATGGCCGTTCACTTGCGACACTGCTTCCCTGTCCTTACCAGACAGTGATCATCAAGTATCAGGACGGTCAGGAGGACAAGACCACGGTTTCCTACAACGCTCTCCCCGTAAAGCTTCCGGGGCGTCAGCATCCACTATTTCTGGTTGTGGTGAAAGGATTCGGGAAAGTGCCCATGATGTTGTTGACAAGTTGCCCTGTGAAACTGAAGTCGAAAGAGTGCATCTGGCGCATTGTAGAGATCTATCTGACCCGGTGGAAGTGCGATGAATCCTTTCGCTATATCAAGCAGTGCTACAACCTTGAAGATATCAGAGTCCGCCACTACACGAGCATCCGCAATATGGTCGTTCTGATCCTCGCAGTTTCTTATTTTGCAGCCGTGTATCTCGGGGAGAACCTCAAGCTCAAAATGCTCGTGGAAAGGATTTACCTCGTCTCAAAACGATTCTTTGGAGTACCCACCTTCTTCAACTACGTTATTGCCGACGGACTCTACAATCTTCTCTTTGCCGACAAAACGGGTGTCAAGATCGCCCCGAAAAACAAAAACCCTGACTTTCAGCTATGTTTCAACTTCTGCGATGAAATGGGCTGATTCTAAAACTCAGGAAACTCCAGTTACTATTTTATTGAAGAAATTTCAGAAATATGTAAATATACATAGTTAATTAGTGACATTTTACTTTGGGTTTGGGAAAGCGGAAGACAAGCGTAATAAACACATTTCACCCTGCGCCATCGGGGAAAAACAGTCTGTTTGATTTTTAATGTCTAAGCAACCGGAGGACCACTACCCCATGATCAGGAAACCCTCCTACAAGGATCTCGAACAGAGAATCAGGGCACTCGAAGCGGAAAATGCATTATTAGACAAGTGCTTTACACAACTGCGGGCCGCACTGGGAGCCGCCGTTCAAACAATTGCGGCAACCGTGGAGACGAGGGATCCTTACAAAGCCGGCCATCAGCGCAGGGTGGCCGATTTGACCCGGGCCATAGCCAATGAAATGAATCTGTCAAGCGATCAGATCGAAGGCGTCCGCATGGCCGCGGTTATCCATGACTTGGGTAAGATATCCGTTCCTGCGGAAATCCTCAACAAGCCGACAAAAATGTCAGACATGGAATTAAGTATTATCAAGACCCATGCCCGGTCAGGCTATGACATCTTGAAAAACGTAGACTTTCCCTGGCCCGTTGCCCGAATGGTTCTGGAGCACCACGAGAGAATAAATGGTTCAGGGTATCCGAACGGGTTGAGAGGAGATCAAACTCTTTTGGAGTCCAGAATTCTATCGGTAGCAGATGTATTAGAGGCAATGGCCTCCCATCGTTCCTATCGTCCCGGTGTAAGTATAGAGGCAGCCCTGGAGGAACTGGAGAAGAACAGAGGAATCCTCTACGACGTCAATGTGGTCAATGCGTGCCTGAGCTTATTTAGGGTAAGAGGTTTTCAAATTCCGTCGGTTGCAAATGCCGATGACATGTAAGAACACGTTGCTCACAGTGACCATCAACATCAACACAATACGGCAAAAGTACTGATGAAATTACAGGATAAAGGCATAGAATCAGCAATTGATACGATTAATCAGGTACAGCTTGCCATTAAAGGCATTGGTGTGTATCCGGAAGATCATCCCTCTTCGGCCACAATCATCTATAATTCATACAAAGCAGTAGTCAATCAACTAAGCTCGAAAAGCGTATTCACGGTGGGTACGGATGGAGTAAAATTATTGGTGGATGATATCCCGATTGACTCCCCGAATCCTGCATTGACAAATTTTGCGTCGGATCTCTATCTAAGGAATATCGGCAGCATATCCTTTTATCGAGGACTGTCCCGGAAAGATTATCTGGTGTTCATCAAGGCGATGATCCAAAAGCCGACATCTCAAAGTAAAACGGGTGATGTCGCTTTGATTCTTAAGGATCATGGTATATCGACGATTCAACTCAACAGAATCAAGTATAAGAAAGTATCTGAAGATGCAGAAGAAGGCGTGCACGATCATTCACCCAACATAGGACATACAGAGGCAGGGTATCGTCGATCGATGATGAACGATCTCGTTGTTGATCCTGAAGCCTTAACGTTGGATGCGCAGACCGTCTCGGATGAACCAAGGGAACCAGTTTATGGGAGCGACGTTCGCGAACTTAGATCCATGGAGGCCTTTCCAGCCGTCCAAAAGGGTGATGGCGCACAGCAGGAAGACGTGTTGCTTCCGTTAGACGATGAAGAGGTCATAGAGTGTATCGATAATTTGTTGGTCGGCAGGAAAAACGATCACCTTGAAGCTATTATTGAAGACATATCCCATAAAGTTGACGATCAATCCGATGCGCTCAGGGGGAAAATTGCCGATCATCTTCAAAATATTGCATTCATGGATAAAATCGATTCGATAAAAGAAAATTTTCAAAAAATATCAAACACCTTAATCAATTGGGTATCAAATGAGAATCATGCGGAAACCTATCTGGCCGTGACCAAGAGTTTACAGAACATCTGTTCAGCACCATCGATTAACAAACTGGAGTCCTATCTGTGTGGCGAAACCATAGGCGGCAGATTAATCGAGTGTGATCAGTTATCCAGAGCGGGACTGCAGGAGGCTCTTAAGGAAAGAAAGAAAAATGGCAAGAGCCTTCAATACAATCTGGCTGCGCTCAATCTGGTATCTGAAGACGTGCTGACGTATCATTTGGCCCAGCAATATAAGCACTGCCAGACCGTTATCCTGTCAACGATCAATTACGTCCCTGCGAGCACCCTGAAAACCATACCGGTAAAGTATGTGAGGCGCTACCAGATTCTTCCCTTCAAAATCGAGTCCGGGAGTCTGTATGCAGCCACGATGAATCCGATAGATTGGCAAATGTTGAAAGACATCAGATTTATAACCAGCTATCCGATCATTCCCTGTCTGGCTGCAGAATATTACATCCTGAGCTCCATTGAAAAGTATTACAACATCCAAGCCAGCGACTCCGTGAGTCATCAGGTCATGCAGCAGGAGGATTGGAATAGTGATTTTGAAATCGTTGAGGAAAAGAAGGAAGTCGTATCTTACGCGGAGGAGCTCAAAGAGTCTGATGTACCGATTATCAAGCTGGCAAATATGATCATCGAGGAGGCCATAAAACAAAAAGCCAGCGATATCCATATCGAACCTTTTGAATATGAATTGAGGGTGCGTTTCAGGGTTGATGGTACTCTGATGACGATGTTAACCCCTTCAAAGAGTTATGCCAGCGGTCTGGTCTCGCGGATCAAGATCATGTCGGGGCTGGATATCTCCGAAAGACGCCTGCCCCAGGACGGCAGATTCAAGACCCGCAAGGATGGTAAAGTCGTCGATTTTCGTGTCTCAATCTTTCCCGGAATCTTTGGAGAAAAGGTTGTCCTGCGTCTTCTGGACAACAGCAACGTGGGATTGGAAATCAATCAGTTGGGCCTGAACGAAAACGACTTCACGATCCTCTCGTCGGCCATGTATAAATCCAAGGGGATGATACTCATTACCGGACCCACCGGAAGCGGGAAAACAACCACGATCTATTCGATACTGCGTACCTTGAATGACGGGACCCTCAATATTTCAACTGCCGAAGACCCCGTGGAATATAATTTGAAAGGGATCAATCAGTTTCAAATGAACACAAAAATAGGGCTGAACTTTGCCCGTGCCCTGAGAACATTTTTAAGACAGGATCCCGACATTATCATGGTGGGCGAAATCCGGGATTATGAAACCGCCGAGATTGCCTTTAAAGCCGCTCTCACCGGTCATCTCGTATTAAGCACCCTCCACACCAATAGTGCTCCCGAAACCATTACACGACTGCTCAATATGGGCATCGAGCCGTATATGATCAACTCTTCCGTCATCATGATCATCGCTCAAAGGTTGATCAGAAAAAATTGTCCCATGTGCAAGGTTGAAGTCGTCCCGACCGAAATACAGGCAAACATCTTCGGAAAATACGGGTTCAATGTTGCCGGCCATCAATATTTCCGGGGAGAAGGCTGTGAAGCGTGCGGTAACACCGGTTACAAAGGCAGGATTGCCGTATATGAAACTTTGCCGCTGTGCGATGAAGTCCAGGATGCAATACAAAGGGGAAGACCGGCCAGCGAGATAAAAGCCATAGCAGAGGAACATGGATTCACTTCTTTGCAGACACAGGCTTTCAATAAACTTACTGAAGGCATAACCTCACTGAATGAATGGATTAGAGTGCTCGCCTAGGATGTGCACAGGGGCACTGGATCAATATAGCCAACCCTACTTAAACCATAATTGAAGACAGTTCCGGCAGGTAGAACACCTCATGCTGACAGATCTGAAGCATTCATGGAGCGGTGGACGGTTCTATGGCGTAGGACCGCGACTTCGGAATGACCCCGATATATGGCCTGCAACCGCTTCACTGACGTAAACCAAACGAAGCATTTCACAAGCGCGCTAAGCCTCCCCGAAATACTGCAGCAGTTCAGCGGTCGCGCTCATCGAATGCGGATTGAAAAGCGCACGGCCTGGATACACATTTTGGGTGAATGAAGATTGTCCATAGTAAGCTGAAGCTTGCAAGGTCGATACTATTGCTTCGCGTACTGTGTTTCAGTCGAGAATTGTGATAGCATTTTTGTAATGTGGCAGAGCAGCTGAACGTTCCGATCCGTATGATGATGAAGCATGAAGATATGGACTGGCTCACAGATTAGGGAGGAAACGCTATGATAACGCGACGTGATTTCCTTAAAGGTGCGGCGATCACGGGCACTGCTTGTCTGGTCAGCCCCTTTGTCTCGTACGGCGCGGACAACAACGGGTACGATACAGTGATCCGGAACGGAACGGTCTATGACGGAACACTGGCTCGGCCGCGCATCGCTGACATCGGAATTCGGGGTGACAGGATAGCCGCCATCGGCAACAATCTTGGAAACGCTGCAAGAATGATCGACGCCTCAGGTTTAATCGTAACGCCGGGCTTTATTGATGGTCACAATCACGCCGACCTCACGTTCAAGATTTTTGCGAAGGAGAGAGCCGATGCCGCCTCCAAGATACCCAGCCTCGCCGGAAATCACAACTATGCTTACCAGGGTGTAACGACCATTGTAACAGGAAACTGTGGGCTTGGCTATGCGAAGACCGACGACTTTTATGAGATTCTGACCAAAGTGAAATTCGGCAGTAACGTTTACCACCTGGCGCCGCACGGCGCGATCAGGCAGGAACTCTTCGGCGATCATCAGCCGCAGAAGCTGACGCCGCAGCGGCTCGAGGCCATGAGGAAAAGGATTGCTGAAGAAATAGAGGCAGGCGCTGTCGGAATGTCGTGTGGCCTAGAATATGCGCCTGGTTCGCTCACGGACACGGAAGAACTGATTGAGCTTGCTAAAGTCGTCAAAAAATATAACGGCGTCTATGTCACCCATATCCGTGATCTGACAGGGGCTATATACCGGGACGGGCGGATTGGGGTCATGGAAGCGCTGAAGGAAGCGATAGAGATCGGCAAGAAAGCAAATGTCCCGGTTCAAATTTCCCACATTCAGATCAATCAACCGATCAATAAAATGACTGCAACGCCGATGATCGAACTGATCACTAGGGCACGGGCGGAAGGAGTCGACATAACTGCCGATGCATACCCTTACGATGCCGGCAGTAGCTGGATGACCATGCTCACCCCTGCCAAGTATAAAACGGATAAGGGCATCAAGGAGGATTACAAAAACGCAAAAGGCCGGGCTGAACTTAAGGGGGCTGTTGAAGAAACATTTACATACCTTGGCCCGGAGAAAACAATGATCATCAGCTACCCGCAGCGAACGCATTATGAAGGAAAAAACATAAAAGAAGTTGCCGACATGGAGGGGAAAACACCCGCTGATATGTATGTGGATATGGTCTGCTCGAACGACGCTCCGCAGGCCATTATGCAAGATCAGGACATGCGGAACGTAAAGGAATTCCTTATGAAGAATGATTCTGTCTTTGTTATCTCGGACGGGTGGACAACCATCAAGGATGTAGGGAAACCGCATCCGAGGTGCTACGGCGCATATCCGAAGATGATCAAGATGTTCGCAATGGATGAAAAGATCATGGATCTGTCCGCCATCGTCAGGGCCATGACCTCGCTGCCTGCTGAAAAGTTCCGGATGACAAATAGAGGAAAGTTGGACGTAGGATATTTTGCGGACATCACCCTTATCGACCTGCAAAAGCTCGGAGACCACGCGACCTATAATAATCCCCACCAGTATTCAACCGGAGTGGAATATCTTTTTGTCAATGGGTTTCTTTCCATTGACAAAGGCAAGGTCACAAATGAACGGGGAGGTAGGGTGTCAAAAAGGGAAATGTGAAGACTGGCTCAGTTAGTGAATTTCCTCAAGACAAACCGCTGGGTATTCTGCAAAGGTTTTCAATAAGCACATGCAAGCAGGGCCGGATATGGCCCTGCCGTTTCTATTGATAATCGTTAGATTCGATAGTTATCCGGGGATGAAGACTTGTAGTCACCCATTATGGCGGAATGGTTTACTGGACGATGGGCGAGCCGATTTGGGAAACGACGGCCATCTTCCGGTGCCGCAAAGAGGACTTTCATGAGTTCCGTCGGCTGAAGTGTACATAACGCCGACGGAGAAGGGGGCCCCATGATAAAGAAAACCACACGAAACCTCACAGCCCTTCCTTCGATGATCATACTTCAATTTGTCTGCGTCTCAATTCCAACGCTGGTATCGCCTCGTTATGCATTTGTTGCAGACATGCATCGATCGTTTTCGGAGCGTGCCGTGGTACTTTATGAGGCCTGCACTGGTCTTGAAATACCCGAAGAATGGTCTTTTGCTTTTGCCGAAGGGTCGGCCGATGAAGATAATGTTACTCCATCCCGTATGCTAAATTGGCATTTTTACAATAGAGACAAAAAAATAGGCCGCTATTGTATATTGATCAATGGCTCCAACGAATGTATTTTTCATGAGCGAATTGAGGCATTGAACAATATGTTTGACTCAAAGGCGCCCCGCAGCGAAATCTATGCCATGGCCGGTCATTGATAAGAACTTCCTTTTTTGTAGTTGGAGTATATGAGGTGAAACATTTCTGTGTCAAGGGGATTGTAAGAGTAAAATATGGGGTGTTTTGCCGATGAACGATGGAGTAAGATGTTTTTTTGTTAAATCTGTCCATCTTTTTGTTAATGTTCACACCATAAAGGACATTTCCAACGGTTTTCATACAGACCTGTCCCGCACGCCTCTTTTTTCCGATGCGTTATGCTTCGATGTAATCGTCCCAGGAGTATTCGTGGTCTCGACAGTAGTAATCGTCATTGATGGGCAGTTGAGACTGATCATCCATGACGCATGGGGCAGACGGCCTGCGAGCGCCGTGCACACAGACAGGCGGATCATGGATTTTCGGCGGCGGTCTTGATCGGACAAGCCATAATCCCAGGTGTTCGAGAATGGCCCGGATGACGGATGGGGCTTCGATGCTGCCGATGATGCGCATAGTTCCCTGACACTTTGGACAGACCAGCGGGTCAGTCTCATATATTTTTTGAATCAACCGTGACCATTTGTTCACCCCTGTTCGGGATGTGGGAGCACATGGCGGCCAGCCATTCCATCGCGGGGAAGACCTTTGTGGTCTTCCCGTCTTTGGACGTATAGACAACCTTTCCCTCCTGATCCAGATAGTGCATGCGCTCCTGGGAGAAAGAAGCCCGGATGATGTAGCGGCCCAGGTTTTCCATGGCCATTTGATCATTCGGGGAAATGCGGTTGCCGCAGAAGACGTTGAACCCGGAGCGCCGCCAGTTTGCGAGCATGGCGATCATTTCCCCGCTCACCTTGCCCTTTGCCAGAAGCATATTGAAGACCTTGTGCTGAAATATTGTCTCCAGCCTTTTCAGTTCCAGTGGTGGAGCTACCCGGAACATGCCTCTGCTGCCATAGAAGCAGCCGTCGGTTACGAGAACGTGGCAATGAGGCGAAAACCCAAGAAAGTCACCGAATGTTTGAATGGCTATTATGGCGCCGGGGATGGGATTCTTTTCGGGTACGGCATCCTGAAGAAAAATCTTCAGTGCGTCCCATGCGCAGCGGCTGAGATCGGAAAGCAGTTTTCGATCATACATGAAATATCTACGCAGAATCTTCGGGATGATGAAGACGAAATGCTGGTGGGGAACCTTCTTGAGCACCTCGGAACAGAGCCATTCACCGAACTCTACGACACGCTTCTGGTGACAAGAGGGGCAGAAATGACGGCGCTTGCAGGAGAATGCCAGGAGGTACTCGTGGCCGCAGTCTTTGCATTTTAGGCGGGCAAAACCGTTGTGTAAATCCCCGCAATCCAGATACCGGTAGATGACCTTCTGGATATAGGGACGGAAAAATCCATATTGCCGTTCAAATCGATCTTCATAGACCTGGCTAAAGGTTTCAAAATGGTCCTGCACGCACCGGTAATAATCGGAAGACTGAGGATTGCGGGAATGATAAACGGTAGTGGTAGCGGCCATGATTTCTCTCCTTTGAGAAAATCAGACCGCCATATAATAGAACGAGCGTTCTATTTGTCAAGGGAAGATTTGCAGAGTGGCTCGTTGATTACGCATCGCTATACGCATCACCGCGTCCCACCGCCTATCGGACATGGTCGTACTCATCATACTTTACCGCATTCCAAAGTTTCGATCGGGTCGTTCTTTCGCGAGGGAATAAGGTGTTCTTGAGACAATTTTGATTACCTGCTGCGAGGTCATGTGTTGAATCAAATGGAGCGGATTTATCTGTTGTTCACACGTAAGAGATGACGGCGATAGAAAGCAAGTTCGGCGATGGATGCCTGCAGGTCGTAATAGGCATCGTGGCGACTTCCCGACGCCGGTAAAACTGCCTCCGGAAAGTACTGTCGTATCATCTCCGGATTTTCCTTCTCGAATTCACTATCGGGGTGAAGGCATTTCCATTCGAGTTTGAAGGCGGTTACGTCCATATGGCGGTAGTGCAGGCGGCTCATGAACCGTGGCAAAAACCGGCAAACGAGCCACCAGTCGCCATGGATACTGTTTCCCGCGAGCACGGGGCGTTGATTTTCATCTTCCGCGGGAGGGCCGGCGGCGGCGTCCACGTAGGCGGCGAGTCGCTCATCTGCATCCTCAATGCTCACTGCCTCAGGTGATCGGCATATCGCAATCAGTTCCGCAAGGTTCTGCTCTACCCACGGGCTGAGTACCGCGTCATCAGGTAATTGGATTACCAATCGTATATCATCCTTCTCGGGTAATACCCTCCTCAACGAGGTTCCTGTGATGAGCGCCGCAACCTGAAGCGGCCGGGCTCGTTCAAGCTCCAGTGTTGAGTACTCCATATCAAACCAGACGTAAAGTTGAGGTGTATTGTCCTGCGGTTCTTTCATCTTTGAAATTCGTGCCTCTCGACCTTTGATTTATAATGATCAGGGCATCACAGATGAGGCTTTTCCGGATAGCGCTGCTTGATATTGTGAATAAAGTCCAGACAGGAGAAAAAAATTTCAATCAGCTCAGGATCAAACTGCTTCGCCGCATTTTCTGCAAGGGTTTCAAGCACCCTCTTTTCGTCCCAGGCTTCTTTGTAAGCGCGGACGGACGTGAGTGCGTCATAGACATCGGCAATGGCGACAATTCTCCCGAAAAGTGGTATCTCGTCGCAAGTCTTACCCCGGGCTTGTCCATCGGGTCCCGCATAATCTGCGATGGGCGAGCCTGTTTGTACATTTACATGGCCGGGATATCCCTTGCCGTCCCACCGCTCGTGATGGTTCAGGGAAACATCGATGGCGGCTCTGTCAAAATCAGAATGCCCGTCGAGAAAAAGTCTTGCCCCCAGGATCGTGTGTTGCTTCATAATGTTGTATTCTTCATCCATGAGTTTTGCAGGTTTTTTCAGAATGACATCCGATATGGCAACTTTACCCACATCATGAAGCATGGCAGCCATCCTCAGAACATCCCGCTTTTCCTTTATTTCCTTTTCATCAGAGCCTTTCTTCCGTGCCCATCGTTCATAAATCTCTATGGTATAACTGGCTACCCGGTTGACGTGTGCACCCGTTTCCTGCGGATCGCGCATCTCCGCCATCTTGATTGTCCGGAGGATGAGATCTCTGGTCAGCTTGGCCCGCTCAAGGGCCATCGCTGCCGTATTTGCGAAATGGATGAACATCAGCTCGTCTTCCGGCAAAAAAGCGATGACGTTGCCATTTTCGTCCTGGGCATTGATGATTTGAAGAACTCCAATCACATCTCCTTGAGCGGTGTTGAGAGGGATGGTGAGAATCGACCGAGTTGAGTAGCCGACTTTTTCGTCGAAACTACGGTTAAAATGGTAAGGAACTGTTGCCGGCAGCCGTAAAGCATCCGGTATGTTCAGGATTGTCCCCGTCTTCGCGACGAATCCGGCGATGCTGTTCTGGTCAATAGGCACGGTGAAATTTGCATAGGCGAGTTTTTCATTCGGCGGGAGCCGCCTTTGAAGGGTGTCGTTCTGTGTATAAGAAAAGATAAGGGTTTCGTGATCTTTGAGATATATGGAACCTGCGTCGGCATTGACAAAACGCCTGGCCTCAGTGAGGATATGTTCCATCAGTATGTCGAGATCCTTGGAATAACCGAGTTCTACACTCAGGCGGAGTAATGTATCCAGTTTCTCTCTCTCTGTCAGCATGAGAGGTTGACCCCCTGTCGTTCTGCAAGGTACCCGATTCGTGTGTATGAAATAAAGATGTTTGTCTTATGTTTTCAAAGCCTCGTGGACTTTTAAGGGAACATCCACCGGCTTTATATACGTACGGATAATGTCGGCGGTGTTTGTCACATTCAGCTTGGAGAAGAGGAATGTGAACTGATCCTCAAGCTCCTTTCCTACGGCCTCCAATGTTTCTTTCGGGAGATGCCACAATTCTTTTTTAAACGGACCGAATCCCTTCTTTCTGGTCTTATATATGAATTGTTCTTCCGTATCGGTATCCTTCTTTTCCTTTATAAGGTCAGTTTTAATGTACCGGTAGATCTGGTCTCTGAGGGTTGATGGAAAATGCTGGCTGTCGTAGATCATATTCTGGAATCCTGTAGCCAGGTGGATTTCTGCTGTCCCAGTTGAGGGAAACTTATCGAAGGCCTCTCCGGGAAGGGTGGAGGCTCCGTGCTGAACGGTACCGGAGAGACCGTACTCGGTCTGTGCAACCTGGGAGAGTTTTTCCAGGGTATCGAAATCCAGCTTCACTTTCGCGATTGTCCCATCTGGTAGCGGAACACCCCCATGGGTGGTGCCTGTCTGCACGCTGATCTTGCTGATGCCCTTCAAATTTTCTCCACCTTTCCGAAGATCTTCCATGTATCCCTGCATAAAGGCCTGGAGCTCCTCAACGGTACTGTTCTTCCCTCCCACTTCTCCAATCTCACCGCCAACGGAAATTGTGATGCCTTCCGGTTCCAGGTCTCTGATCATCGTCGTCAGCTCGGCCGCCAAGGTGTAATTTGTTCTCTGCTGTTCTTTCACGGAAGGTTTGGACAAATCCACAAGTGTTGATGTGTCTATATCGATGTTGTAGAAGCCCGCTTCGATTGCTTCCCAGATGAGATTCTTTACTCCCTGCACTTCTTTGTTCGGGTCGGTGGCGAATTTTTTTGCATTTACCTGAAAGTGGTCTCCCTGGAGGAAGAGAGGACCGCTGTATCCTACCTTGATCGCCGCCGCAATGACCGCACACGCATATTCTTCGGGGCGCTGAATGGTATAGTCTATTTCCGAGCGGGCGATCTCGAATATGACCGGTCCTACATTGCCTTTCTGGGCGGCACGAAGGACTGCCTGAGCTACGTCATAGGTGAGGGTTCTTATATTGATTGCCGGTACGGTGAATCCTGACACCTCCTTCCGACCCATTGCTTCATAGAGGGACTGGATCGATGAAGAGAGGATTCCCAGAGCTGCCGCGGCCCTTCGGATGATCCACCGGGCGGACTGTTTCGTCTCTTCGTGGGGACTGAATACTGCCGTGAGGATCAGATCGTCAATGAGTGATTCCCGGAGTCTCCTCTCGTTAAGAACTTTTACGCGGTTGTCCGAAATTTCCAGTATACCTTGAAGACTTTTTTTCAATTGATCTATGTTCTCGCAGGACGTTGCCATAGATTTCCCTCCTTCTTAGCTGCTGGTGAGAAATTCCTTTGCCTTTTCCACTTCGTACCGGCTCCCTATATAGATTGGACAACGCTGATTGAGATCCTCTACCTTGATTGACAGAATATCCTGTTTCCCGTCGGTTGCCATACCGCCCGCCTGTTCGATGATAAAGGCCATGGGCTGGAGTTCGAACAGAAGTCGCAGCTTCCCCTTGGGGCTTTTCACTAATGCGGGATAGGTAAATATGCCTCCTCTCTTGATGAGTACCTGATTGATGTCGGGTACGAACCCCCCGCTGTAACGGAGCTTGTAACCCTCTTTCTCCAGAAATTCGATGTACCTGCGGTGTTCCGGGGTCCAGTCTTTCCTCAATCCGCCCAGGCTGTAGATGTCCCCCCGCTGCTTTAACGTGATGTTTTCCTCGGAAAGTACGTACTCGCCTTCCCTGTTCAGAACGAATTCGTGAGTACCCTTTCCCGCAGAATATACCATTGTTATCAGGGGACCGTATGTGATGTACATCGCAGCCACAAGAGAGTTTCTCCCCTCCGCTAACATGGACTCCTTGTGAATACCGATTATTGTACCTATGGCGAGGTTGGTTTCCACCAGAGACGAACCATCAAGAGGGTCTGCGGTGATGAAATATTTTTCATTTCCCTCGCCGATCTGGATCACAGAGTCCTGCTCCTCCGAGGCATACTCCCTGACGAATCCTGAAAACTGGAGCTGATTTTTAAGAATCTCATCGGCGCTCTTATCAAGGGCTAATTGTTCTTCTCCAAAAATGTTTTTAAGACCGGCAAGTTTCCTGTTTGATTCGTGAATTTTTGCGGAGATGTATTTCCCCATGACCGCGATCTGCCAGATAAGTCGTCGCAGCTCTATTTCTACTCCGGCTTTCCACATATGTCTACGAAGGTCAACGGTCAATTTTGTGTAATCAGATATGCCCTCTCTCATTGTCAACCTCCCGTTTTTTCTTTTTGTCTAACAATTTATGTCTGTTTTTACAAGGGTCTTTTTGCTTTGCCTGATGAGGACATCCGGACTGTTCTGCATGGATTGATCCTGCGACGCCTTTTCTTTTCTTGCTTTGTTTTCCTGTGAAACAAATTGTCACAATGAACCGGATATGTTAGTAATCCACGACAAGTTAAAGTGTTTCCAGGATTCATTTCTGCTGAGAATTTATGTCCCGGGTTGCAAATAATTATGAAAAAACGGTGTAGTCATAGGGGGTGAGGCTATGCAGGTTTTGGTGATGTACTATTCCAGGTCGGGCAATACAAAAAAACTGGCGGAAGAGATCGCAAAGGGTGTCAGGGGGGTCGAAGGGGTAAACTGTCTGCTCAAGTCAGCAACCGATGTGACCAGAGACGACTTCATAAAATCCGATGGCATCATCGCCGGTTCTCCCGTTTATTTCGGGACGATGGCCGCGGAGATGAAGGCGGTTTTTGATAAGTTTGTCGGTATCCGCAACAAGATGGAAAACAAGGTGGCGGCTGCGTTTGCCACATCAGCGGATCCTTCGGGAGGGAAAGAGACAACGATCATCTCGATGATTCAGGCTCTCCTTATCTATGGTATGATCGTTGTCGGTGATCCCATCGACGCCACGGGGCATTACGGTGTTTCCTGCGTGGGGGCCCCGGATAAGGAGACATCGACAAATGCGGCAAAGCTCGGGAAGCGGGTTGCGCTGTTGGTGAAGAAATTGAGAGCTTGACGCCCTGTTGCAAAAGACGTCATTCTGACGCGAATTTCTACATTTTCGAGTATGGGGATGTCAGGAGGGGAAGCGTGATGATTTCAAGAGAGGACGCAGTTGTATTACTGAACCGATATATTCAAAACGAGAGGATGCGGAATCATTGTTATGCCACGGAAGCGGTGATGAGGGCACTCGCGCGCCGATTGGGTGAAGATGAGGAGAAATGGGGTATTGCAGGCCTGCTCCATGATCTGGATATTGAGCTGGTGGATGGTGATCTTAAGGTGCATACCGTAGAGACTGAAAAGGTTCTCAGGGATAAAGGAATCGATGCGGATGTTATTGATGCGATAAAGATGCATAACGAGGAAGCCTGGAGGGCCAAGCGGAATGGGGTCTTCCATCATGCGTTGGCGGCAGGGGAAACGATAACCGGATTGATCGTTGCCGCTGCGTTGGTCTATCCCGATAAAAGACTCGCCAGCGTTAAAGCGAAGTCGGTTACCAAGAGGATGAAAGAAAAAGCCTTTGCGGCATCAGTGAACCGGGATACGATTATGGAGTGCAAATATCTTGGACTCACACTGGATGAATTTGCGGATATATGTCTGAACGCCATGAAGGAAATCAGTGATCGGATCGGGTTGTAGTGTGGATTAATTCTCATTTCAGGGAATGATTATCCTTGACGTGGTATTATACGTTTTTGTAAGTTAACAAGGAGAGTGATTCCTTCATCTTAAGTAATAGTCTATGCTGGTAAGATCCACAGAAGAAAGGGCATATCGAGTTGTCATAGCTGATCAGGGCTATCAGGGCAGGGGAACGTTTGTCTGGCCGGATGGGAGACGCTGCGAAGGTGAATTTGTGAATGGACAACTTCAGGGGGACGGCACCTTTATGTGGGCGGATGGGAGTAGCTATACGGGGGAGTGGCAAAACAATCTGCCGCATGGACGGGGGATCTTTGTCTGGCCGGATGGAAGTCGATTTGAAGGGGAGTGGGAACAGGGGAGAGTAAAAGAAGACGAGCTAAGAAGAAAAGCCGAAGAGGAAGAAGCCAGACGGAAGGCTGAAGAAGAGGCGAGGCGTAAGGCCGAGGAGGAAGCTAAACGTAAGGCTGAGGAAGAAGCGAGGCTCAAGGCCGAGGAGGAAGCTAAACGTAAGGCTGAGGAAGAAGCGAGGCTCAAGGCCGAGGAGGAAGCTAAACGTAAGGCTGAGGAAGAAGCGAGGCTCAAGGCCGAGGAAGAAACCAGACGTAAGGCTGAAGAAGAAGCGAGGCTCAAGGCCGAGGAGGAAGCTAAACGTAAGGCTGAGGAAGAAGCGAGGCTCAAGGCCGAGGAAGAAGCCAGACGCAAGGCAGAAGAAGAGGCGAGACGGAAGGCCGAGGAAGAGGCAAGACGGAAAGCCGAGGAAGAAGCAAGGCGCAAGGCAGAAGAAGAGGCGAGGCGTAAGGCCGAGGAGGAAGCCAGACGCAAGGCAGAAGAAGAGGCGAGGCGTAAGGCCGAAGAAGAAGCCAGGCGCAAGGCTGAAGAAGAAGCGCAGCGCAAGGCCGAAGAAGAGGCGAGGCGTAAGGCCGAGGAGGAAGCCAGACGCAAGGCTGAAGAAGAAGCGCAGCGCAAGGCCGAAGAGGAGGAAGCCAGACGCAAGGCTGAAGAAGAATCCAGGCTGAGATCTGAAGAAGAGGCAAGACGGAAGGCAGAAGAAGAAGCGAGACGAAAGGCCGAGGAAGAAGCTAAGCGTAAGGCGGAAGAAGAAGCTAGGCTTAGGGCCGAGGAGGAAGCTAAGCGTAAGGCGGAAGAAGAAGCTAGGCTTAGGGCTGAGGAGGAAGCTAAACGTAGGGCTGAAGAGGAAGCCAGACGCAAGGCTGAGGAAGAGGCGAAACGAAAAGAAGAAGAAGTGAAGAAAAGGGCCGAGGAGGAAGCGCGGCGTCAGATTGAAGAAGAGGCCAGGAGAAAGGCCGAGGATGAAGCAAGACATAAGTTTGAGGAAGAGGCTAGAAGGATAGCAGAAGAGGAACTGAGAAGACAGGCTGAAGATGCCAGATTGAAGGAAGAAGCGAAAGCGAAGATTGAAGAGAAGGTCCCAATAGCCCCTCCGGAAGCGGAAATTGCAGCGATAACGGGACATGGGTCGAAGGGTTTTCCTGATGGTAGCAAATATGTGGGCGAATTAAAGGATGGATTTCCCCATGGACAGGGAGTCATGAATTACCCGGATGGCAGGAAGTACGTAGGAGAATGGAAAACGGGTAAACAGGAAGGCCATGGCATTGTTACCTTGACGGATGGTTCAACATATGTCGGCCAATGGAAGGGAAGTACGAAGCACGGAGAGGGCACAATGACCATGGCAAATGGTGCGAAATATATTGGTGACTGGAAAGATGATATGCGTGATGGGCAGGGGACGGAAATGTTCCCCAACGGCATGAAGTATAATGGTCAATTCAAGAATGGAAAGTTCCACGGCTACGGCGTCCTTATTCTTCCTGACGGGAGAAAGTATACCGGAGAGTTCCGAGATGGTATGTCCAACGGCAAAGGTATCATGGAATTTCCCAGGGGTGATCGCTATGAGGGAGAGTTTAAAAACAATAAGTACCACGGCCAGGGAACATTGGTTCTGAACGACGGCAGGAGATACACCGGTCAGTTGGAAAACGGTTTACCCCACGGCAAAGGAACGATGGTGTTGGCAGATGGTAGACGCTTTGCTGGAGAATTCAGAAACGGCAAATTTGTTGGCTAAGCATCGGGGTGATACATGATAGACAAGTTATCTCTTCTTCATAAAGCGACGCGGAATGCATACGGAGCGCAGGTCGTAGACTTTCGTTGGGAAGAAACGCCGCTTGAAGGTGAGGGGACATGCTCTTATCCTGACGGAGCACAATACAGTGGCATTTTTAAAGCGGGCTGTTTCCACGGTAAAGGGATATTTATCTGGCCTGACGGTAGCCGTTATGAAGGAGAGTGGGAAAACGATCTTCCCCATGGGCAGGGAACAATGCTTCTCTCCAATGGTTACAGGTATGAAGGTCAGTGGAAAAACGGAGCTGCAGAAGGAGAAGGCAGTGAAACATTGCCTATCGGTGGACGCTATGCGGGTCAATGGAAAAACGGTACGCAAAATGGTCGTGGAGAAATGGTCTACGCTGATGGCAAAAAGTACACCGGTGATTGGAAAGACGGCAAGAGTCATGGCAATGGGGTTTTCTTTTTTTCTGATGGTTCAAAGTACGAAGGAGTGTGGGAGGAAAATAACATGGTCGGCAAAGGCATACTGACGTCCTCCGATGGTAAAAAATACAGGGGGGAGTGGAAAGGAGGCAAGTTCAAAATTCTCGAGGCATTGTGATACAAACTTACTGTTCCCGTCTCCAGGTCATATCCATTAGGATTATATAATCAATAGAGTTGCTTTGTTCTTTTATCTTTCTGTCCGCTAATTTTTATATCCGCAGGTGCAATTTAAGGAACGTTGATTTGACGATCCATGCGGATAAATCATAAATAATTTTTTGTGCTCGTAAACTGATATGCTTCCCCGATTTCCATTCAAGTCATTTCAATTCACTATTTTCTAATGTTCTACATCTTCGAAGGAGACGATTGTTTTGTGCAGTCAATCGCCATAATCGTGAATTGGTATTTATTCGGAACATTTGACTCCAGATCTTTTATCAAGGCAGATATGGAATCATACTTTACAGGCAGCCTAAAATTATCATTCTTGAACCAGAGCACCAGGAAGATTCCGTGTTTTGTTCCCTCATCCATAAGGTATTGGGGGAGTTGCTGTGTCAAGCCGCTCAGCAGGTCTTTGTGGTGCGCTTTTTTGAGTTCTATTCCGACTTTAAACAGGTTTCCGTTGCTGGTGTATGTGCAAAGAAAATCAAGACTTCCGTTGGCTGCAACGATTTCCCTGCATATCTGTATTCCTTTCGCTTCGAGGATAGGCTGAAGATGTGACTTTATCATTGGCTGGATATCAGGTTCACTGAGCGGCTCTTTAAATTTGCTATCTTTCCATAGGAATTTGTATATGCCACGAAGCTCAATTGATTTTTTTACAGTTAAATCAAGAACTCGACTGATGAATTCCCTTATAAAGAACTGGGTGTGACAATATCAGTCCTAAGCAGCAATTCCCGGATATCCAGGAATTCATCTGAAAGGTTCAGTTCAGCAATTTTTTCTAAATATCTTTTTTTAACTTTCAGGTAACTGTCTAAATTCGTGATCGTGTGGACTTTATGAAATATGCAGTTATTATCTTCATCAATATAATTTACAAGATGGTTTGAAATCAGATTAATGTTGATATCTTCTCTTTTAATGTCAAAAGGGATCTGTTCCGCATGGTCGCTATGCAACTTTCGCAGTATTTCAACGATCCGGTCTTTATGCGGATAATATTTTCTCCCTAATTTTGCCTCTTTTTGGAGTGAACCCCACGGATTGCACAAAATATGATAGAGTATTAGACAGGATCAATCCTCCTTGGGGGGAGAAAGGATCATGTCATGAAGTATAGAAGGTTCACTCAGGATTTTAAGAGATCAATCATAGAGCAACTGCTCAGTGAAACCGTTGGGCCTGCGGAACTGTGCAGGCGTCATCACATTTCTTCCGGTCTGTTGTATCTTTGGAAGAAACAATACGCTGACGGCAAGCTGCATGCTGAACCCTCCAGGGAAGCGGAACTTGCAGCGAGGGTTCGAGAGCTCGAATGCCTGCTTGGCAAAGTCACCCTGGAGAACGAGTTTTTAAAAAGAGCTGTCAGGAACAACCTCAAACGAACGGAGAGAAAAGAAAGTTCATTGTCGAAAACCGCACCCTTGTCGAAAGCATTCAAAGGGGATGTGCACTGATGAATCTGCCCCGGAGAAGCTTTTACCATCAGCGGAAGGAGAAATCTCCCAATAAGGTTCTGGAATCCCGCATCGGTGATATCTGCCTGGAGTTTGCCGGTTACGGATACCGAAGGGTTACGTTGCAGCTCCACCAGGAAGGATGGACTGTCAACCACAAGAAGGTGGCCCGGATCATGCGGGAGAAGGGATGGCAGTGCCGTCCCCGGAAGAAATGGGTGAAAACAACGGACAGCAGTCATGGGTTTCATATCTATCCACACTTAGTGAGAGACATCAAAATAACCGCTATAAATCAGGTCTGGGTGGCCGATATCACCTACATCCATATCCTGGTATGTTTTGTGTATCTCGCGGTCATCCTGGACGTTTATTCGAGGAAGGCTATCGGCTATTCCCTGTCCCGGACCATTGATACGAACCTGACCCTGAATGCGTTGCGCATGGCCATCCACAACAGGCACCCAAAACCAGGCTGTATCCATCATTCAGATCGAGGCGTTCAGTATGCCTCTGCTGAGTATGTGAAAGAGCTTGAGTTCTATGGTTTTCAGATCAGCATGTGCCGCAAGGGAAATCCTTATGACAACGCATATGCTGAAAGCTTCATCAAAACCTTGAAGTCAGAGGAGGTTCAGCTCTGGGAATATCGCACCATGGAAGATGTGCAAAAAAGGATTCCCTATTTCATCGAGGATGTGTATAACCGGAAACGATTGCACTCTTCTTTAGGCTATCGGCCTCCCTGTGAGTTTGAGAAGATGTTACCATTAACCCATAACCCCTGTCAGAATACTCTAATTCTATTACCCTGATCTGTGCAATGGAAGGGGTTCAGTCCACATCTTGAGAGGTGTTATCCCTTTTATTATTTAAAAAGTGGAAATGTGAAAGTGCGCACTGCACCTACGAGTCCTCAACTTGTAGTCTAGAATTGGAGTGAGGATTATCAGTTTATATAAGCGGTACTTCAATATTAAAACACTGGACGATTAATAGCCTTTTGGTAACCTCCACCTCTGCTAGGGAATTCCCAAGGCTTGACACTTTTAAGAGTATTGATTTTCTTTATAAGGAGATACATGAGTAAAGTATCTTTATTGTGGCATCACAAGTGATCTTCTAATTAAATCATTCCAAGATTGACTCAGACACCATCTCTTCACTGTAGCATTTCAAAAAATTTACCAATCGCTGATGTCTTATATGGGCGATTTTTTTACCTGTATTCGTCGCCATTTTATCTTTTACCCATAATAACTTGGAAAAGAAATGATATATTGGAGAGGGATCTGGACCAATTAGACTCATTTTTAATTTTGGTGGATCTTGTGGATCCCAATAGCATTCACCTAAGGTTTCGCAACCATGCGTTGCTCCAAAAGCAAAGACCCGTGCAATACCCCTTGCTCCTATAGCGTCTAACCAATCAGCATCACGAACTACTTTCGCCTCAATGCTCTCAGGTATGTGCCCGACTTCAGCTGAACCATAAGATGAGGTATCAATACAATGGTAAATTCGATCTAATTCTTCTGCGTTAAAGCTACGAAGTCGCTTTAAAAATGCAACTGCTTTATTGGCAGATAATTTAGTATGGC
>VGTB01000018.1 GCA_016874835.1 Deltaproteobacteria bacterium
AGATTGACGGAATAGAGTTTCTAAAAATGGCAAAGGATACCTGTCCGGAGACAATGGTTATATTGATGACTGCCTATGCATCACCGGAAACAGCAGTATCTGCAATGAAAGAAGGTGCGTATGATTATATCGAGAAGGGTTTTGATGTGGAGGAACTCAAAAATCTTCTCCGCAATGCCCTTGATAAAAAAGGAATTAAGATAAAAGATGCACAGTTCATCAAAGATATCGAAGAATCCGTTTCCTTTGGTGACATGATCGGTAAAAGCAAGGGAATGCTCAAGGTATATTCTCTTATAAAAAAAGTGGCTCCAACCCCTACCAACATACTTGTCCTGGGGGAGAGTGGCACCGGCAAAGAACTTGTTGCCAGAGCCATCCATGAAAACAGTCCCCGGGCGAAGATGTCCTTTGTGGTGGTCAATTGCGGGGGAGTTCCTGAAAGCCTTCTTGAAAGCGAGTTTTTCGGTTACATGAAAGGCGCTTTTACCGGGGCACATATCGATAAACCAGGTCTTTTTGAGCTTGCCAGGGGGGGAACGATATTCCTCGATGAAATAGGAGAGTTACCTTCGCTCCTTCAAGTTAAACTTTTAAGAGTTGTTCAGGAAAAAACGTTTCGAAGAGTGGGCGGCACGGAAGATATAAAGGTGGACGTGAGAATTATATCCGCAACAAACAAGAATCTGGAAGAAAGGGTGAAGGAGGATTCTTTCAGGGAAGATCTCTATTTTCGCCTCAACGTGATACCCATTCATATTCCGCCGTTGAGGGACAGGAAAGAGGATATACCTGTCTTGACGAAATATTTTATTGAAAAGTATTCCCGGGAATTCGGGGTGGAACTCAAAACAATCTCTTCATACGCTCTGGAACTTCTCATGCAGTACCCGTTTCCCGGTAATGTGAGAGAACTTGAAAATATCATCGAACGCAGCGTTGCCCTGGAAACATCAAATATTATCCTTCCGGAGAACCTCGTTCTTTCAAGAAATCCCCAGGATACATACAGGTTCGCGGATTATGAAATTCCTGAAGCCGGGACGAATCTGAACGAAGAAGTGGCAAGATACGAGAAATATTTAATTGAGCTCGCGTTGAAAAAGGCCAAAGGATCAAAAACAAAAGCTGCCGAGATTCTCCATATAAGTTTCGATTCGTTGCGCTATAGAATCGATAAGCTCGGTATCACATAGTGTGAAGAAATTTTCACTTGACATAACAACGTTTTGACTTTATACAGAAAGCAAAAATCATATACAAAGTGAACATCATGGTGCGTTATCAGGTAGGCAATTTTTTTTACTTTTTTGTTTTTTTTAGCGAGGTCTGCCTGCAGCGCTCGTGATTTGAAGCATGTCAAACAAGAGCCGTGGGCAGACCGGTAGGCTGTCCACGGTATTTTATGAGAGGCCGTGGAGTTACCCGGCCTTTTTTATTATGAGAAGGAGGGTAGAGTGATGAAAAAGAGGCACTGGAGAATTATCATCGTGGCGATTGCAGGAATATTCTTTTTTTTCCTTAATGGAGCGGTGGAAGCGAAAACTATAAAGGTCGGTGCTGCGATCAATATGACCGGTCCTGCATCTACCTGGGGACAGTATCACGCGAAGGGCATGCAGGATTATTTCCGCTATGTAAATGAAGTAAAAGGCGGAGTGGGAGGCAGCATGATTGAAATGATACTCGTGGACACAGGGTATAAAGTTCCCGAAGCGGTCGCTGCCGTGAAGAAATTTGCCATACAGGATAACGTGGATATGATTGCCACGTGGGGAGCTGGAGAAGGATTGGCTGCGAAGCCCATAATTCAGCAATACAGAATACCGACGATCAATTTCTCGACAAGTTGGGAGTTACTTGAAGCTCCTGTAAGTTACATGTATCTTCCCTTCGGGAGCTATCGAATGGATAGTTTCGCCGTTCTTGAGTATATACGGTCTATACATAAAGGCAAAGATGCTCCCAGGGTAGGACTTTTGACGTACAACAACGCCTATGGACGATCGATTCACCAGCCCTGCAAAGAATACGCAAGCAAATATCATATAAATATTGTCTCAATTGAAGAATTTCCCCCCAAGACTTTAGACTTAACAACTGAATTGCTTCGTTTGCAAAAGAGCGGAGCAGAATATGTGTTTATGCAGATGCTTCCCGCAACCATCATCACCGCTTTTAAGAGTGCGGATCGTATCAGATATAACCCGGCATTCTTTGGAACGTGGACGTCGACCGATCCGGATTTTTTCAAACTGGGCAAGGGGCTGATACGGGACCGGCTGCGTATCCAGTTTCCCGGTGGTCTTCCAGTTGACAAATCTCCGGGCATGAAAATCATGACTGACTTGTGGAAAAGATACGGGACTGTCCATCAATTTGACGCATCATACTGGGAAGGGGTTGTGGTAGGAATGATCATGGAACGGGCGTTTGTTCGGGCACATCAGAAATTCAGGACGATCAACAGAGATACCATCAACAGAGCAATGGAGTCTTTTAAAAATGAGAACCTCGGGGGTATCGTACCGAATATTACCTACACTGCAAATGATCACAGTGCTTCGTTCAAAGCAAGAATAGTAAAGATTGGTGAAGATGGATCGTTTACTCCTCTCACTAATTTTTTCACTCCCGGTAAAGAAAAAATCAAGTTTTTAAAATAATACAGGGTTATGAAGGCATATCGGGGACAACCGAGCATATTCAATGCAATCAAGCACAAGGAAATTAGGGCCCAACTTGAGGTAAAGGATCTCTCCCTGAATTTCGGGGGGGTGAAGGCACTCAGTGATGTCAACCTGAGTGTGAGTACGGGAGAGTTAGTTGCCGTCATCGGTCCAAATGGGGCGGGAAAGACAAGTTTGTTGAATTGTATTACCGGCTTTTATACACCCCAGAAGGGGAAAATCTTCTTCAACGGCGTTGATATCACCCATCTGCCGCCCCATGATCTGGTGAGGTTGGGAATCGGGAGAACCTTTCAAAATATTGAGCTTTTCCCCGGGATGACCGTGTTGTCGAATATGCTTTTGGCCCGCCATAATCATTGCCATTATGGTTTCGGATCTGCCTGCATTTTCTCATCATCGATGAGACGGGAAGAGGTTCGTCATCGGCGCATTCTTGAGGAATTGATTGATTTTCTGGAAATGCAGGCAATACGTAAAAAGCCGGTTGGTTCACTGCCCTATGGCTTGATGAAAAGAGTTGAACTCGGTCGTGCCCTTGCACTGGAACCGGTGCTGCTCATTCTCGATGAACCATTTTCGGGAATGAATCTGGAAGAGAAAGAAGATATGGTGCGTTTCCTCACCGAGCTCAACAAATCCTGGGGGCAGACGATGATTCTCGTCGAGCACGACATGTCGGTGGTAATGAGTATATCGCCGAGAATTGCAGTGCTGAATTTTGGGCAGAAACTTGCAGAAGGGAATCCGGATGAAATTCGAACCCACCCGGAAGTTATTAAAGCATACCTTGGAGATACGGTGCACGGTTAATGTATCATTGGTCGAGTTCTCTGTCACGGAGTGGATGAGATAACGGTGAATACAACTTTTGTACAGTACACTCTTCCTCAAATCCTGTTGCAGCAATCTGAGACTCTTGGTGTTGAGAGGATAGCGATACGTGAGAAGGCGTACGGCATATGGCAGCAATACACCTGGCGGGAATATCTTCAGTACGTCAAACACGCCGGGCTTGGCTTAAAATCCATCGGTTTGAAACGGGGCGAATTCGTTGGTATTGTAACCAATAATCTCCCCGAATGGCTCTTTACCGAACTCGGTTCTCTTGCCGTTGGCGGAATCACCGTCAATTTATTCACTTCTTCAGTGAGGGAAGAGTTGACAAATGCGCTCAATCGCATCAGAGCGTCCTATGTCATAGCCCAGGATCAGGAACAGGTGGACAAATTGCTCGATGCACGGGGGAGTCTTTCACATGTTCGCAGGGTCATTTATATTGATGCTACGGGGATGAGCAACTATAAAAATAATCCATGGTTGCTGAGCTTTGTGGAGCTTATGGCATGTGGTGAAGGGCTTGCGTCTGAGAAACCGGAGCTTTTTCATGAGGAGGTTCAGAGAGGGAAAAGGGATAACGTGGCCATAATGATTCAGACCTCGGGAACCACGGGTGTTTCAAAGCTTGCCATGCTCTCTCACAGAAATATTACAGAAATGGCGGCAAAATGGAACGAGGTATTATTGAATGTCCCGGGAGGAAACTGGATTTCCATTTCACCCCCTGCGTGGATAGTGGACCAGATGTGGGGTGTAGGAGTTGCGCTTCTCGGGGGAATGACAATGAACTTTCCCGAGACACCTGAAACGATCGTTCAGGACTTCAGGGAAATCGGCCCCTCGGTGATCATTACCTCCTCACGTTTCTGGGAAGACCTTGCCTCGCAAATAATGGTCAAAATGGCAGATGCAGGATTCGTCAATCGTTTTCTTTTCGCAAGAGCGGTTGATATCGGGAAAAAGGTTGTGAAATTGAAATCAGAAAAAAAAGATGTTCCTGTTGTGCTGAAATTGCTTCACCACATTGCAAACCTGCTCATCTATCGTCCGTTGCGTGACAGAATTGGGTGCTCTGGTTTTCATAGTGCCTTTACGGGGGGGCATCCCATCAGTCCGGATGTGATCCATTTTTTCCGGGCTGTAGGGTTGAATCTGAAGCAGTGCTATGGTCTCACCGAGACGGGCGGCATATTTCAGGTACAGCCGGATGAAGAAGTCAAACTGGAAACAGTGGGGAAACCATTACCGAGGACACGGGTAAAAATCTCGGAGGATCAGGAAGTCCTCGTACGCAGTGAATCAAATTTTATGGGATATTTCAACGATTTCAAAGCGACTGAGGAGGCGTTTAACGACGGCTGGCTCAAAACGGGTGATGCGGGATATATAGATACTGACGGTCACCTGGTAATTATAGGTCGTAGGGGCGATATCATAAAAAACAAGGAGGGTCATGCTTTTTCACCTGATTTTATCGAAACTCGTTTGAAATTCAGCCCGTATATCAAGGAAGCGGTTATTTTTGGTGAGGCGAGACCCTACATAACGGCTCTGATCAATATCGACATGGGGAATGTGGGAAACTGGGCGGAAGATCGTATGATTGCGTATACGACATATACGGACCTTTCTCAACAGCAGGCCGTCCGCGAACTCATCCTTGAGGAACTGAGGAAAGTGAATGAGATTCTGCCGGATATCATGAAAGTGAGAAAATTCATTTTGCTCCACAAACTGCTCGATGCTGACGATGAAGAGTTGACTCGGACCGGGAAAGTGCGGAGGAGATTCGTGTATGGCCTTTACATAAAGCTCATAGAAGCAATGTATCAGGGACTGGAAAAAGTAAACGTGAAGTCGAAAGTGCAATATAGAGACGGTCAGATCGGTGAAATCGAAACAACGGTGAGGATTAATACAGTCGCGTAGGATGACATCTATGAGTTTCTTTTTTCAACTGTTAATTAATGGCATAAGCCTTGGATTTTTATATGGTCTATCCGCAATGGGATTTGTGATGATTTTTAAATCATCAAGCGTTCTCAATTTTGCCCATGGCGAGCTGATTGCATTAGGAGCCTTCTTTTTTCTTGCACTTGTCACATGGGCACAATTACCCATAGCGATTGCTTTTCTTGTGACACTGGCAGGTTGCTTTGCCTTGGGATTTCTCATTGAGCGCATTTTCTTAAGACCGCTCATCGGTG
Organism: Deltaproteobacteria bacterium; assembly: GCA_016874835.1. Taxonomy (GTDB): domain Bacteria; phylum Desulfobacterota; class Syntrophia; order Syntrophales; family UBA2185; genus VGTB01. The sequence continues at coordinate 5,738 of VGTB01000018.1, forward strand.
AGCCCCTCATCTACGTGATTATGCTCACCGTTGGCCTGGCCGCCATGTTTAAAGGGCTGATGTTACTGATATGGGGCGGGAATTTACAAACCTATCCGGATTTTTTACCCGGATTTCTCACCCTGCAGTGGGATATACTTAACATACCACCCGCATATTCGGCGGCACTTATTTTAGGCGTAACATTTCTCACGGTTTTCGGTTTGTTCTTCAAGTATTCACCCCAGGGGATATTTATGAGATCGGTTGCGGATAACCAGAAAGCTGCACTCTCTCTGGGAGTTCACGTACAGCGGGTTTTTGCGCTCTCTTGGGCAATAGCCGCTCTTGTCGCCGGTATGAGCGGTGTCGTCCTGGGAATCATAAATGGAATCAATGTTCATGATCTTAGTTCCATCGGGCTTAAGGTGTTTCCAGTCGTGATATTGGGAGGACTTGACAGTCTGAGTGGAGCCATCATCGGAGGTCTCATTATAGGTCTCTTAGAAACATTTACCGGCGGTTATCTCGACCCTTCACTCCGTGATGTGATACCCTACTTGGTTCTTGTGTTGATTCTTATGGTAAGGCCCTATGGTCTTTTCGGCTTGGTTGAAATCGAAAGGGTTTGAATATGAAAAAATTTCACTTCCGCCCATGCGGCAATTACAGGGAAACGTACGGTCAGGAACTCACCGTTTTCGAGACTGATTTCGGTCGCCTCTGGACATGGGTCGGAATTTTTATTCTTTTTCTCATCCTGCCTTTTCTGGGTACGCCCTATTTTCTCCACGTGTTGAATATGATAGGAATTACCTCGATTGCGGCACTCGGATTAAACATTCTCATTGGTTTTACAGGGCAGATATCTCTTGGTCATGGTGCCTTTATCGGTGTTGGTGCGTATTCCGCGGCGGTACTCTCCACGACGATTGGGATGCCGTTTCTTTTCAATCTTCCTCTTGCCGGATTGATTGCTGCGCTCGTCGGCATGATATTCGGTATTCCTTCGGGACGTCTCAAGGGCCTTTATCTCACCATTGCAACACTTGCCGGTCAAATAATCATCGAGTATGTCCTGGTGCACTGGGAAAGCGTTACGAAAGGGACAATGGGAATTACACTTCCCAGGCCGGCAATATTCGGATACGAGCTGTCCACAGACAGAGATTTCTTTTTTCTTATTTATGTGAGTCTGGGACTGATGATATTTATCGCGATAAATTTGATGCGCTCAAAATTTGGTCGGGCCTTTATCGCGATTCGGGATAATGATCGTGCCGCCGAGGGGATGGGTATCCCCATATTCAGATATAAACTTCTTTCCTTCGGCATCAGCTCGTTTTATGCGGGTTTTGCCGGTGCCATATGGGCCTACTACATGGTCAGCATTACGGCGGAACCATTCAATCTCGGGCTTTCAGTTGAATATATTGCCATGGTGATCATTGGTGGACTGGGGAGCATTGCCGGATCTGTGTACGGGGCATTGTTCATCACGTCTCTCAACGAGATTTTAAGATGGCTCACAGATATCTTAATGAATATGAAGGTTTTTACGGAGGCCGGGGTGAATGTCGCCCCGATAAGGGAATTTTTTTTCGGGCTGGCGATAATCATTTTTATCATTTTTGAACCCAGAGGTCTTGCGGAGATCTGGCGAATAATACGCTCGGGTTTCCGCCTGTGGCCATTTTCGTATTGAGGATATTCAATGTCAGGCAGTACAATCCTTGAGGTCAATAATATTTCTGTTGTGTATTCTGATGTGATTCAAGTCCTGAAGGGTGTGTCCCTGATGGTAGAAAGGCATTCCATCGTTTCGCTTCTGGGAAGTAACGGCGCAGGGAAAACGACAACCCTGAAGGCAATATCCGGCCTGTTAAAACCGGAAAACGGCAGGGTAACTGATGGAATGATCATCTACCATGACGAACCAATACATAATCAGGTTCCGGAGGTTATTACGAGGAGGGGGATAATCCAGGTTCTGGAAGGTCGGCAACCTTTTAAGTATCTGACGGTTGAGGAAAACCTCATTGTGGGAACGGCGATCCGTTGGGGAAAGCCGTACAAAAAAGACCTTGAATTGATATATCACTATTTCCCCGCACTCTTGGAGAGGAGGAAAATACTTGCAGGATACTGCAGTGGTGGTGAACTGCAGATGCTGGTAATGGGAAGAGCGCTGATGGCTAAACCCGAGCTTTTGCTTCTGGACGAGCCATCACTTGGTCTGGCGCCAATGGTGGTCGACGAAATATTCCAGATTATCAGGAAAATAAATGAAGAACAGAAAACAAGTATCCTTCTTGTCGAGCAGAATGCAAATATGGCGCTTCATATTTCGCATTACGGATATGTTATGGAGAACGGAAAGATCGTGATGGAAGGCCCTGCCCGTAGTATTGTGGAAAATCCGGATATCAGAGAGTTCTATTTAGGCATGTCGGCTTCCGGACAATCGAAATCATATAAGGACGTCAAATCGTATCGGCGCCGGAAACGATGGCTATGAGAATCGGAGGGATATATTGATGACGGTTTTTTTCGATGACAATGAGTGCCTGCCTGTGCTCAAGCGGGAAAGAAAGCGAAGAGATCAGATTACAAGAATGCTCAGAAAAGGCTACAGGAAATCGAGCCGGATAAAAACGTTATTTGATGAGCACAGGATCGATCTTTCCGAAATCAAGACATTGAATGATCTTCAGTTGCTCCCCGTTATTTCCAGGGAGAAACTGATTGAAATGGAAATGGCGGAACCTCCCTTTGGAGGGCTTTACAATGCGGATACACAAATCGACAGGATATTTATATCCCCTGGTCCGGTATACGAACCTCACCTTTCCGAGGATGATTTCTTATGGGCGAGGGCGTACCATGCGGCCGGCATAGGCAAAGGAGATGTGGTTCTCAATGCGTTTTCATATCATATGGTTGCCGCGGGTCTGACCTTTCATGGCGGATTGAGGCGTGTTGGTGCCACGGTGATACCGTCCGGAACATCAAGTTCGGAAATGCAGGTGCAGATGATTCGAGACCTTGGTGTTACTGCGTATACGGGGACTCCCAGCTTTTTACTATCAATCATTCAAAAGGCTGAAGGAATGGGCTACGCATTCAAAAGAGATTTTAAACTCCGCCGGGCCTGTTTTGCAGCGGAACCCCTGCAACCGATTTTGAGAAAGAAATTTGAAGTTGAATACGGCATTGATACCTATCAAATGTACGGTGCGACGGAGGTAGGTGACATTGCTTTTGAATGCCGTCAAAAGGACGGATGGCATATTTGTGAAGAAGTCTACGTCGAAATAGTTGATCCTGCGACAGGCAAAAGGATGCCTCATGGCTCATTCGGAGAAGTTGTAGTAACACGCCCCAATGATATTTTCTTCCTTTTTCGATTCGGAACAGGTGATCTTTCCCGTATCATTGTAGCGCCATGTTCATGCGGGAGGACATCGTATCGTCTGGATGGCATCGTCGGCCGCGTGGGTGAAGCCGTGAAGGTAAGAGGCATGTTCATCGCTCCCAGTCAATTGAAGAAGATCAGTGAAAAGTTTAATGATCGGAAACTTCAACTCATCGTAACCCGGTCAGGCCATGAAGACAGATTGACTGTGAAATTGGAAGGTGAGAGCGATTCTCACGATGACGGATCCCTTGAGGCGTATTTCAGGGAGTATTTTAAGGATTTGTGTGCCGTGAGAATGGACGTTCTGGAATTCGTGAAAGCAGGCGCCCTGGGCGAGAAATATCAGTTGATTATTGACTGGCGTGATTGGAAAGAGGAGAAGTGAGGTGACGTTTATCTGATTGAGACATTCGCAGGCAAGGCAATATCTTTCATTTTGAGTTGAATGTCAAACATACCGTTCCAGTTATTGATCTGGGGCGTAAAAGCGATATCGAGTGTTGGATGGTGGGAAAGTTGATTGATAAAGTGCCCCTTACTGAACCAGATTGAACGGTAGGAAACACCATCCCCGGTCACGCGCAACCAGAGGTGGTTATTCCCCACGACAGCCTGGGAAGTCACACTGATGTTTCTCACGCATAACACAGGCTCGGGATTTTTACTCCCGAAGGGTGCGAGCCTGTTTATTTGAGAAATGAGATCGTGATTTATATCATTGAGGTTGCATTGGGCGTCAATATAAGTGTGGATGGTAAGATCCGTGACGTTCACCTCATTTCTGATTACCTCCTCAAACAGATTTGCGAAATCCTCGACATCCTCCTCCTTGATTGAGATTCCCGCAGCGTATCTGTGTCCACCATAGGACAGTAATAAAGAATCACACTTCTTCAATCCCTGATAAATATTAAATTCGGGGATACTCCTTCCGGATCCTTTACCAATGCCATCTTTGAGACTGATCAGGATGGAAGGTCTGCAGTAGATATCGACAAGCCTTGAAGCCACTATACCAATAACCCCTGGATGCCATCTGGGCGAGGCGAGCACAAAAGAGTTCATATTTTTGAAATCACTTTTTTCCCCGATCTCCCCGAGAATTTCAGAAAGGATTGCTTTTTCAAGAGACTGTCGTTTCCTGTTATAGGCTTCAAGGTTTCGTGCAATCTCCCTTGCTTCTTCAATATCTTCAGTCAACAGTAACCTCACCGCTTCAGTGGCTGATGCGATACGGCCGGCTGCGTTAATTCTCGGTATTAAACAGAATGAAGCTTTCCCTGAATCGACTATCTGACTCTCTATTCCGGATATTTCCTTTAACGCTTTTAGTCCCGCTCTTTTGCCTTCCGTCATCAGATCAAGCCCGATTTTTGCGAAAATCCTATTCTCGTCTATGAGGGGTGATATATCTCCGATGGTTCCAAGAGCAACGAGATCCAGATATTCTTTGAGATTCGGATATTTTTTTTCTGACCAGAAACCATCTGCGCGCAGTTTGCTGCGGAGCGCGATAAGAAAATTAAAAACAATACCTACGGCTGCTAAACCCTTAAAGGGGAATTTACATTCTCCCCGGTTCGGGTTGATGATCGCCACGGCTCCCGGCAGATTTTCAGGCACTTCGTGATGATCCAGAATAATGGTGTCAATGCCATGCGTTCGAGCGTACGCTATTTGTTCGTAGTCCGAGATTCCACAATCCACTGTTACGATAAGGGAAACATTGTCAGCAATCATTTTCTCTATTGCCGTGTTATGGAGGCCGTATCCTTCGCTGACCCGGTCGGGAATATAGTAGGAAACGGGATGGTGAATATTCTGCAGGAACTTGTATAGCAACGTAACGGATGTGACACCGTCGACGTCATAATCTCCGTAGATTAATGTTTTCTCTCGACCGTGTATCGCGTTCACCAATCTCTGAACACCCTTGTGCATATCTATGATCAGAAAAGGATTATGAAGGTCGTTCAATGAGGGGTATAAATATCTGAAGGCTTCATGAGAGGTCATGATCTGACGACTTGTGAGTATCTGAGAAATGATCGGGTGGAGCCCGAGGTCGCGGACAAGCGCATCCTCGATCATGCCATTACTTTCGTTCAGCTTCCATTGAGTTGTCGGGAGGGTGGTGATATTCATGTAAATAGACTATGCAACGCTTATTGTGGTCTTCATATTTAAAAAGTACTGAGCTGTATATTATAAATGTGACTCACAAAGTCAAGAGGAGATTGTATTGTGATGATTACAGTCGGGTATGAAAGTAGTGTATTCAAAGGAAAAATTGATTGTCCTTGATATTTCAAGTGTGAAATGATACTCAACTACACAGGATATTTTGCATATTTCGCCGCGCACCATGAAGAGCGCATAAAGGCAGTGCGTGTTAAGGAGGAGAAATGAAGACGATACGCATTCTTTTTCTCTTGTGTTTGATACCTTTATTATGCGGCATGGGTTCCTTAAAGGGAGATTCTTCTTTCGAAAAGATTCCTGTTCCTGCAAAAAAATTCACCGTTACCTTTATTGATCAGGCTGATGTCATCACCCAGTGCAGAGATGCAAGTATTGAAGGGGGGACGTTTATCGAAGGAAAGAGAGGAGAAGGTACACACGCGGTCTCATTTGATAACATAGCTTATGTGCTGTTTCATTCACATGGAGGGAAACTCCTCGGTAAGCTGAAACTGCGGGACAATACTGCATTGGAACTTGTGCTGCAAAAGAATCACCGTGCATACGGACATACAAAGTACGGGACATTCCAGATTAAACTGTCGGATCTGAAAAAGATGGTGATCGGCGAAACAAGTCCGCCCCCAAATTAATACGCTCCCCGGTATTCTATGTTGATGCTTACCCACACATGGATCCTAAACGAATTCCTCGGGAGTAATGTCAACGAAGATAACCTTGATGTGTTCGCATACAATGTATCGCCTGATATTCTCTGTATTCATGAGATAATTACTTCGGAGATGACTCATGGTGTAACGAGACGTCTTTCAGTCCCCCCTCAATATTCCAAGGCATCATACGTGTATTTTCATCTTTTGATAGATGATATCGCCCATCATGGGAAGATCCGGGATGCACCGATCACGCATTTCAATCCCGATTCTGATGGATACACATATGTGAAGGGCAGGCAATTAATCCAGCCGATACGAAATCTGTATGAGAGCCTCGGGAAAAACATCTCCTATAGCGAGGCTGCATATCAGGCGCACATGATCATTGAAATGGCTTTTGACCTCGCCCTGTACCGGGAACAGGAGGATGAGAATCTGATATCCCTTTTTTGTAACGCCATAAGTTATGCGGAGAATCAAAAAATGACAGAATTCAGCAACACCTTATCGTGGCTTTATGGAATTGATAAGAATATAGTAATCGAAGCCATGAAAAGAGGAGTGCGTTCGTGCAGACCGGAGAGAATGAAAAAACTCATGAATATTGAAGACCGGGTAAATCTCTATGTGAAAAAATTCGGTCTGGGAGAGGATAACCGTGCTGCTCTTGGTGTGCGGAATATTATGGCTCGGGGAATGGAATTAGTCTGTGATTATAGAAATTTTTTACATCCGGCAATAAAATCGGTCAGGGAAACCGGTCTTTTGGGGTGTCTATAATGCCTTGGTAACAAACCCCGAACGAATGCACCTGGTACACACTTTGGTCCGTTTCACCGCACCGGTCTTTTTATCGCGGCATCGCAGCTTCTGAAGATTTGGATACCAGGTCCTTTTGGTCTTGTTATTCGCATGGCTCACGTTATGGCCAATTGCCGGCTTTTTACCGCATACCTCGCACACTCGTGCCATATTGCATCTCCTGCTTTAGTTGTGGGCTGCTTACTAAAACATCAAAGAAGAAATTGCAAGTAATTTTTATTCGTTTCCCCTTCTGTACCCGGGATCTCATGGAAGGGCAAATTCACACGTGCCCGCGGGAGAGGAGAGTTGTGTTGAATTATTTTTTGATGTGTGTAATATATGTACAAACGCTTAAATAATTTCATAACTTAAATATAATTTACGCGGGTGCTGAAAATGAAAATTGCGATATTGACGGGGGGAGGGGATTGCCCGGGGTTGAACGGGGCGATCAAGTGGGTAACAAAATCAGCCCTTGATCCGATTCTCTGTGCAACACGTTCCGTATCATTTGAGGTTATCGGAATTCTTGATGGCTGGCGAGGACTTGTGGAAGTTGACCCGGATGATCCGAAGAGTTGTTCATATCATCTCAGGGACCTGAATGAAGAGATTGTCAGGACATGGGATCGCTACGGTGGGACTAATCTTGGAACATCAAGGACAAACCCCTTTAATCCCAAGAATGATCGTTCAGGAAAGCTGTTGGAGAATATCGAGAAGCTCGGGATTGATGTGATTGTTGCCATCGGCGGTGAGGATACTCTCGGGGTCGCATATAAATTGCACAGACTGGGCATTAAAACGGTGGGAATTCCGAAAACAATTGACAACGATCTCACAGGTACCGAGTATTCACTCGGCTTTGATACCGCCGTGAACGTTATTATGGAGGAAATCGACAAACTGAGGACTACCGCAGGTTCACATGGTCGCATCTTTGTCGTGGAAACAATGGGACGGCATGCGGGATGGCTTGCCCTTCATGGAGGTGAGTGCAGTGGTGCGTATATCATTTTGATACCCGAGTGTCCCTTTGAGATTGATCGCATGTGTGACCTCCTGCGTGTGAGGAAGGGGAGGGAGATACATTATTCAATCATTGTTGCATCGGAAGGGGCGAAACCTGCGGGAGGGAAGGAATTTCTCAGGGATACCAAGATCGACGACTTCGGCCATCCTTCGCTGGGAGGAATTGCGAGCTATGTGGCGGATGAGATTGAAAAGAGAACCGGATATGAATCACGATATCTCACATTGAGTCATTTGCAGAGAGGGGGGGCACCATCCGCGTACGACCGCCTGATGGCGAGGAGATTTGGAATCGCTGCCGTTGACATGATCATCAATGAGGACTTCGGCCGGATGGTAGGACTGGTGCGGGGAGAAATTATGAGCGTTCCCCTGAAAGAGATAATCGGCAAATTGAAGCTGGTTGACGTTGAAAAATACTATGATCCTGTAAGATACAACGGACGCAGGTCAATACTTTAATGCCTGAAGAACCGAGGTGTTTTATTTACACAATACACGAACAGTGTGATGGAATAAGAAAACACAAATGAGTTCGCGCGAATCAGTTCTTCATGGATTCGGGCTGCCCCGTTGTTTCGAGGACGCGCATCCAGATATTTCCTTCCGGGTTGACCTGTGCCCCCGAGGTGATCATCTTAAAGGGGAGATGTACATACTCATCTTTCATTAAACCCACCAACATCCCCGTTTTTCCGGCCATACCCGCATGAACGGCGTACTGACCCAATGCGCCGCAGTATATACTGTCACTCGCATTGGCAGGAACGCTGCGGATCATGTAGCTCGGGTCTATATACTTGAGATTAATTTCCAAAGACATTTTCTTGAAATGCTCTTCAATCTTATTTTTCAAAAACAAACCGATGTCCAGCAGCCGAAGATTACCGGAAGCATCCCTTTCGATTGGTCCGTTATCCGTTCGTATATGTTCCTGGCCTGCGCCTTCGGCGACAAGGATCACGCAGTGATCACTCTTCCTCAGTCGGTTTTCAAGAGCTTTCAGGAATCCTCGTTCTCCCTCCAGATCAAAGCTTACTTCGGGAATCAATACAAAATTCACATCACCCTGTGCCAGGGAGGCACCGGCAGCGATGTGGCCTGACTGGCGCCCCATGATCTTTACCAGACCGATACCCATAGGGGCTCCTCTTGCTTCGGCATGTGCACATTCAATAGCCTTGACCGCTTCAGCAATAGCGGTATCGTACCCGAAAGTCTTCTGTATGAAATTCAGATCATTGTCGATCGTTTTGGGTATCCCGATTACACTGATGTTGAGATTTCTCCGTGTAATCTCTTCCGTGATAGATCCCGCAGCTCTCGTCGTACCATCCCCTCCTATGCAGAAGAGAATATCGATGTTCATCCTTTTCAATGAATTCACCAGTTCAACCGAATCCTGATTTCCTCTGGATGAAGACAACATGCTTCCGCCAAACGTATGAATGTCTTTTACAATGTCCGGGGTCAATTCTATGACCGGGTGCCCGTATCGCGAGATCAAGCCCCGGAAACCATATCTGATCCCGACAATATTCTTCACACCGTACCTGTAGAAAAGCTCCATGAAAATTGCCCTGATTACGTCATTTATCCCGGGGCAGAGGCCCCCGCAGGTGACAATTGCCGCTTTCGTCTGGGAGGGATTAAAAAATATATACTCGCGGGGGCCCGCCACTTCAATGGATAATGGTGTCCCATCGGGAGTTACAAAGCTACTGTAGTGCTCAAGATAGCTGTTAAAAAGGATTCTTTTACTGTCAGGAGTATAGTAACTCACAGATACCGGAGATGGTATGTTTCTTTCTCCCAGGTCGCAGATGGTAAAGTCATATTGTATGTTAGTCATCGTCTCTCTCCTTTTTCGCTATTAATAAATTCACTGCATTTATTCCTGAAACTATTTCTCCTTCGAAACCAAGGCTTGCGAGTAACATCCCTCCCGATAAAAATACATTGCGCATGGGGGTCCTGTGTGAGAGAGCGGCGATACCTAGAATGGGATCAGCTCTCATAAGGTATTTCTGATTCACAGCTTCCTGATATTTCCGCGAACGTTCTATCGAATTTCCGATATTAATATAGTCGATGTTTTCTCGCAAGAAAGGAAGGAATGTTTCGACACCCTCTATCGTTTCTTTGCATATTTTTACCAGTTCCCCATCATTTAAAAATAGCGGGTTTTCTTTTATGAAAACAGATGCACATAATGTTCTTCTGCCCTCAGGGGCGCTTGCTGTATCTCCCGATTCGCTTGTTTTCAGGTATATCATATTATTATTCTCGGATACGGGCCTGTTCTGATCAGCGATGACGACGCTATACGGTGACATCCTCTCCGGGAGTCCTTTCTCAAGGACACCGAGATGTACCGTAAAAGGATAACGGGCGATACCGACACGCGTGAGACGTCGCTCCAAACCTTTTAATTTTTTATTGAGAAAAAGCAGATTTCTTAATTTTCCCCATTGTACACTCACAATGAGATTTTTTCCTCTCAATTTTAACGATGTGCCCTGTGAGTCAATCTCTATATCGACGTATCTTTTTACACTTACTTTTCTAATGTCGACGCTGTTGAAAGAGATGCCCCCGTATGCCTTGAATCTGTCCCGGAGTATCTGTATGAATCGGTTCGTGCCACCGGCAAAATAATACAATCCTCTTGCCGGATAATTGAGGACGTATGATGTCATCAACGGATAAGATCCCGCGTGTTCGTGGTGATGGTTGGAAAGAAGTGCGACCTGTGCCTCGAACACTCTGCTCAGGGGAGAGATGCTGCAGAGTGAACGTAATGCCTTCGACAATGTGATTTTTTCTCTGATCAGGGCGGGAATGTAATGTGCGAACAGTTTAAAGCGTATCGGGAACAGGTACTGACTTTCCCTTATGAATCCGTCAAAAAGGGAACTCATTTTCGATACCGATGCACTGTATTTCCTTATTTCTTCATCCTTTCCTTTGAATTCTCTCGTCATTTCATTGAAAAGCTGATTGGTATCAAAGAACAGTTCTACTCTGTGTTCGGGCAGGATAATCTGAAGGCCGGGATTCAATAATCGGATGCGGGTCCTTTCGTAGTCGGGTACTTTGATCTCGTCGAAGAGACGCATGCATGTCTGCGCAGGTCCGAAACCGGTCAGCGGTGCCGGGTAGTCATCAAATGAATAACCTGATTCTTCATTGCTTTCGGGAATGTCATATTCCGTGAGATAGAGGGTCTTCCTGCCGTGATGGGAAGACAGGGTGGCTGCGGTCAGTGAACTTAAATCATTACCTATGACAATGACATCATACATGGATGAAATCCCGATGGTATCGTTTCTCCATAGGTGTACTATGAGGGTCGTAAATAACGTTATAGAGTGATCTCGGGATGGTGTCTCGGGATTCTTCTCTCTGTGAAGAATTTAATATCCCGGGGATATATTCCGTATCATCCCCTCATCGGGGAAATGGCCCGAACGTCCGAAATAATGCAGACCGAATTCTATGGTTCTTTTCCTGCGCGGGTTCCTTGAAAGGCTGGAGGTTTTGACCACCCCCGATCAAAGGACGTCCAATAGTAGTTTTGTTTTTCCTCTAGATAAACGAAAGGGGAGGTTGGTTTTTACCTCTTTTCTCTATGAAACCGATGGAATATACAGATTCACCTAAATTTTCGAGGCGTTCAATTACATCTGCAGCCTCCTTTTCAGGCACTATGACCATTAACCCGATTCCCATGTTGAAGACCCGAAACATTTCCATTTCGTCGATGTTTCCCATCTTCTGCAATACGGAGAAAATTGGCTGGATCTCCCAGCTGTTCTTAAGAATGACCGCGCGGCAGGGAAGAGGTAAAATTCGGGGAATATTTTCGATGAACCCCCCGCCGGTGATATGGATGATACCTTTAATAGTAAAGTTCTTTATTAAATTCAGTACTGATTTTGCGTAAATTTTTGTTGGCCGCAGCAACTCCAGACCCAGCATACCCTCAAGACCACTCACACTTTCGTATACACTCAGCTTGCCTTCTTCAAAAAGGACTTTCCTCGCCAGAGAAAAGCCGTTGCTATGCATACCGCTTGAAGCAATTCCAATGATCCTGTCACCCACACGTATTTCAGAACCGTCAATTAACCTGTCTGCCTCGACTATGCCAACGCAGAAGCCGGCAAGATCGTATTCATCATCTTTATAGAAATCCGGCATCTCCGCCGTTTCTCCGCCGATAAGCGCACAGCCTGCCTCCTGACAGCCATTTACAATACCTTCAATAATTTTCACGTTTCTTTCTACATTCAGTTTTCCCGTTGCGATATAATCCAAAAAGAATATGGGTTCCGCTCCCTGTAGCACTACATCGTTGACAGACATGGCGACAAGATCGATACCCACGGTGTCATGTTTGTCCATCATCATTGCGATTTTTAATTTCGTACCGACTCCGTCAGTAGAAGAGACTAACACGGGGTCTTTGATCTTTCCGAGATCAACATGGAAAAGCCCGCTAAAACCACCGATGGAGCTCATTACCTCTTTTCTGAACGTTGATTTTACGAGCGGTCTGATTCTGTCAACGAAGATATTCGCCGTATCGATGTCTACGCCCGCGTTTCTGTACGTATGTTTTTCTTTCATATCGGTTGGTCTGAAGAGATGTTGTGTGTGTGTGAGTTTTTTAATTTAACGTAATTCATTTTTGTTGTCAATTCTTTCCTTGCGAAGAACACCGATTTCTGTTAACAGCAGGAAGCCTTTATATTTGAAATTATTATGGTTTAAAAAAATAATTAGTGAGACATCATGCGTCGTAAATGGTGAGGATCGGCACACATACTTTCCTGATCAGTGTATCAGTTGAGGTTAATCATTGGAATCGATTGCAGAAATTTTTAAAAGAATCGAAGCTCCCTTAGTGTTTGCGTCTCGTGATTCATATAAGAATCTTTCGCTCATTAGAGACATAGAGCCGCTGATGAGGAGCCTTATACTCTCTTTGAGAGGTGCGATGAAGGCATTTGAAAAAAATGAGTGTTCACGGATTTCCTGCGAAAGTGTCATCTCGGAATTAGAAAGTGCATTTTCGGGTTTTGATCATCTCCCGTTGACTGACAAAAGAGGTCGTATCGAGAAGGCGTTTGCGTTATTGGATGAAATGAACGGGCTTATCTCACACTCTCTTCTTGCATATACCGGGAAAGAGTCAATCCGGATGGATTTCGTCAGGGATTGCAATGCAAAGCTTATGCTCGCTGTGGGATCGGTCAGGGGTGTCGGACAAAAAATTGCGCGATTGCTCAGTAAAAAAAGTATTTCCACCGTCGAAGACCTCCTTTTTTTTGTGCCGAGGCGGTACGAGGACAGACGATTTATTAAAGACATTTACTCGGCGAAACCGGGGTTCAGGGAAACGGTCATGGGAGAAGTAAGGGAGGCGGAAACAAAATATTACGGACGCAAAAGGGTCTTTGAGGTGACTGTCGGTGACACGAAAGGATCACTGAAGGCAAAGTGGTTCAAGGGAAGGCACGAATACCTTAAAAAGATTTTCAAAAAAGGGAGGCGGGTCATAATGACCGGTGATCTCCGCAGCTTTTACTCAGATAAAGAGATGATCCACCCTGATTTTGAGATTCTCGATGATGACGAGGACATGGGCGACCTGCTTCATTTCAAGAGGATTATCCCCATTTATTCGGAAACTGAAGGTCTCCACCAGAAATACTTGAGGAGAATACTCTTCCATGCCCTTCAGGAGTATGCAAAGTACGTCATAAGCCCCATACCTGAAGATATATGCCGGAATCGCCGGCTTGGCTACATGCGTGCAGCGATTCAGAGTGTTCACTTCCCGGGAATGGATGAGAATGTAATTGAATTGAATGAAATGAGATCGGAATCACAGAGGAGACTTATCTATGATGAGCTTTTCTTTTTTCAACTGGGTATCGCGTTGAAAAAGAAGGCCAACCTGGTCGATGTGGGGATCGCATTTCAGACCGGCGGGCAGCTTCTCGGGAAATTTTACAATATACTTCCATTTCGACTCACGGCCGCACAGGAAAGGGTAATCCGGGAAATTGAAGCGGATATGAGGAAGCGAAGCAGTATGAATAGACTCCTGCAGGGTGATGTTGGTTGTGGGAAAACGGTTGTTTCCATGGGTGCAATGATAACGGCCTGTGAAAATGGCCGTCAGGCCGCCATAATGGCTCCCACGGAAATTCTGGCGGAACAACATTACCATCGTATCAAAGGGTGGGCCGCCGAGCTCGGTTTGGAAGTGGTGCTCCTTACGGGCAACACAAAATATAGAGAGAGAAGGTGTATTGTCAAAAAAATAAACGACGGCACGGTATGTATCGTTGTCGGCACACATTCGTTGATTCAGGAAGATGTGGCGTTTGGAAATCTCGGATTGGTTATTATCGATGAACAGCACCGGTTTGGTGTGATACAGAGAGCAACGCTCCGCAAAAAAGGGGTGAACCCTGATGTATTGGTGATGACGGCGACTCCCATTCCCAGGACCCTTGCCATGACGGTGTACGGCGATTTGGATATATCGATCATCGATGAATACCCTCCCGGGAGGAAAGAAATATTCACGAAAATATTTTATGAGGAACAGAGAAGCAGTGTGTACAACACAATTCAGAGAGAGCTTGATAAAGGAAACCAGGTTTTTATTGTGTATCCACTGGTTGAGGAATCGGAGAATCTCGATCTCAAGAATGCCACGGAAATGGCAGAACACCTGCAGAGAGAAATATTCCCGTCGTACAGGGTAGGATTAATTCACGGCCGGATGAGAGGCAAAGAAAAGGATAGGATCATGGCAGGTTTCCTGGGTAAAGAGGTGCATATTCTTGTCTCCACGACCGTGATTGAAGTGGGCATTGATATTCCGGATGCTTCCTTAATGATAATCGAGCATGCAGAAAGATTCGGTCTCTCGCAGTTGCACCAGCTGAGGGGAAGGGTGGGAAGGGGTGATATTCCCTCCTCCTGCATTTTGATTTCCTCTTCAGACTCATCGGAAGAGGCGAAAAAAAGACTCTGTGTCATGGAGAAAACAAATGACGGCTTTAAAATTGCCGAAGAAGATCTGGCAATACGGGGCCCGGGTGAATTTCTGGGTACGAGGCAATCAGGAATACCCGATTTTCGGATTGCCCACATACTCAGGGATGTGAAATTATTGTATGAAGCGAGAGCGGACGCATTTTCGGTCATTGAGAACGATCCGCATCTTGGAAAAAGTGAGCATGCAATCTTGAGAGAAGTACTGCTCCATAAGTGGGGACAAAGGCTCGATCTTGCCAGAACAGGCTGATACGTTATCTTATTTGTTTTGACATTTTTGCATCTCCTGTTATAGAAGCATCTGCGTTGAGTAATATAATAGTTCGAACATGATACTCGTGAGGTTTTCGGGGATCTCCAGGGAAGAATGTAGAGGGCTGTGAATCTATGAAGACAATACACCTTGGTTTGATAGGATTCGGAACAATTGGTACCGGAGTGGTCAGTCTCATTCAGGAGAATAGAGACCTCATCGAAAACCGCCTTGGTGCCCGGTTGAATTTGAAAAAAATTGCCGATCTCGACATCACATCGCCGAGGAAAGTTTCGGTTTCGAAAGATATGCTTACCACCGATGCGAGGGAAATTATCAATGATCCTGAAATATCGGTCGTGATCGAACTTATCGGAGGGTACGAGCCGGCGCGAACCTTTATTCTGGACGCGATGAGAAACAGGAAGCATGTGGTGACTGCAAACAAGGCGCTCCTCGCAACTTATGGTAATGAAATTTTTAAGGCATCAGAGGAGTTAGGGGTTGACATAGGTTTTGAAGCGAGCGTGGGTGGTACAATACCCATCATAAAATCGTTAAAGGAGAGTTTAGTCGCGAACAGGCTCAGGTCAATTTTTGGAATCATAAACGGGACGTCCAATTACATTCTCACGAAAATGAGCGATGAGGGAAAATCCTTTGATGACGTACTCAGGGAAGCGCAGGAACTCGGTTTTGCGGAGGCCGATCCTACCTTTGATATCGAAGGTATTGACACCGCGCATAAGCTTGCCATCACGCTGTCATTAGCGTATGGGAAGAGAGTGAAACTTGAAGATGTGTACAGGGAGGGGATAGCGGGAATCAGTCAACAGGATATCGAGTTCGCGGGAGAACTGGGGTATCGGATCAAATTGCTTGCAATCGCGATCCAGAGAGACGAATTTGTCGAAGCAAGGATTCACCCGACCATGATCCCTCTCGATCATCTCCTGGCGAACGTAAACGGCAATTTCAATGCGTTTCATATCGTGGGTGATGCCTCAGGTTCCGTGTTTCTGTATGGTCAGGGAGCCGGGATGATGCCGACAGCAAGTGCAGTGCTCAGCGATATCATAGACATTTCGAGAAACATATTAAAAGGTGTATCGGGCCGGGTACCGGCGCGCTCGCAGAGTGAAAATGTTATCCACGAGATCATGCTGCTCCCCATGGATTATATTGTCACCAACTATTATTTCAGATTTTCTGCAATTGATCGGCCGGGCGTCCTCTCAAAAATATCGGGAGTGTTGGGCGAAAACAATATAAGCATCGCCGCGGTGATCCAGAAGGGGAGGAGACAGGCTGGTCCGGTACCGATTGTCATGACCACACATAAATCTAAAGAAATGGACGTGCAGAGGGCGATTAAAGTAATTGATCAGCTTAATATCATTCTCGGAAAAACAATAGTCATTAGAATCGAAGACGAAAAATTGTAATGAAGTATATCATATTGCTCGGCGATGGGATGGCGGACTATCCCCTGGATGTGCTGGACGGGAAAACACCGTTAGAGTACGCCGATACCCCTCACATGGACAGAATTGCCCGGGAGGGTACATTGGGAATGGTTGACACTGTTCCGTATGGATTTCCCCCTGGGAGTGATGTGGCAATCATGTCCCTCATGGGTTATGATCCCCGAAAATATTACACCGGGAGGGGGCCTCTGGAAGCCGCGAGCATGGGAGTGTCTCTGGAAAAGGACGATGTGGCATTTCGTTGCAACCTTGTTACGTTTTCCGGGACAGAAAGAGTATTCATGGAAGACTTTACATCGGGACATATCACATCTCAAGAATCGCGATTAATGGTGAATGATTTGCAGAAAGCGATAGGCACGGAGCAATTTCGATTTTATCCCGGAGTAAGTTACAGGAATCTCTTTGTATGGAAAGAGGGGAAATCGTCCATGAAAACGACGCCTCCTCATGACATTACGGGCGAGGCAATAAAGGATTATCTGCCCGAGGGAGATGGCGCAGATCAACTGAGGCTGCTCATGGAACTTTCTCGGGAAATATTGAAGGATCATCCCGTAAACAAGAAACGGCTTTCTCAAGGGGAGAAGCCGGCAAGTTCCATATGGTTATGGGGGCAGGGGAGGGCGCCGAACTTTGTGAAGCTCGCCGAGCGCTATGGCATACGAGGAGGTATGATATCAGCAGTCGATCTCTTGAATGGGATAGGCATCTATGCCGGGCTTGAAGTTATCCGTATTGAGGGGGCAACGGGCTATACGGACACAAATTATCTGGGAAAGGCTCAAGGAGCGTTGGAAGCCCTGAAGGAACGCGACTTCATCTTTGTTCATGTCGAGGCACCTGATGAAATGGGTCATGAAGGTGACATCGAAGGCAAGGTAAAAGCGATCGAAGACTTTGATAAAAAGGTCGTCGGTACCATTATGGAGGAGAGACATCAACTCTCCCCGTTCAGGCTTATGGTCCTCAGTGACCATCCCACACCTATCAGTATCAGGACCCATTCATCGGATCCCAGTCCATTTGCCGTGCTTTCTTCTCTTGAAGGCGAGAACATCCGTAGCAGTCTTTCGTTTTGTGAACAATCAGCGAAAAAGAGCATGATTACCGTCTCGCCCGGATATCTTCTCATGGACGGTTTCATCGGGGACTGGAGGAGGTTCATTGAGGAAAAATCGCACTAAGGTACGGGTTATCTACGCCGATACGGACGCGATGGGTATCGTCTACCACACCAATTATATCAAGTGGTTCGAGATCGGACGTACGGAGCTTCTGCGCGGGGTGGGACTTGTCTACGCTCAGATTGAAGCGCAGGGATATAATCTGCCCCTCACGGAAGTGTATTGCCACTACCTGCAGCCTGCGAGGTATGATCAGGTATTGGTAATTGAAACAGAAATAGAATATTCGAGAAGGGCGAGCATCAAGTTCAACTACGTAATCCGGGACGAGCATGAAGAAAAAATTCTCGCTGAGGGCTACACGATTCATGCGTGCACAAACAATTCAGGGAAAATAGTGAGAATTCCTTCTTTGGTCTTAAATAAACTTAATGAGATAACCGAACTGACTTCATAACGGGATCACTCTATGGCGAAAAAAGTCACAAAAAAGGAAATAGAACAGCCTGATTTTTTTCAGGCAACATCGGAAAAACTATCGATATTCATCTCCAGATACAAGTTCAGGCTGTACGTTGCTTTGGGCATCTTTGCCTCAGTGATCCTGGTCGCAACGGGCTGGTATCTCTATCGCCAGAATTATGAGGCAAACGCCCAGAAGTTGTACGCAAAAGCGTATATAGCCATTCTGCAAAGTGCCATGCAGGGGATCAACCCGGATCAAAACGTCCTCAAGATGTATCAGGATGTGGTCACCCAGTATCCGGGAACCAAAGCGGCGATGTCGGCACATTACCAACTGGGAAATCTTTTTTTCAATCTGGGCGATTATGACGCTTCTCTTCGTGCCTATCAGGAATTTTTAAAGGATTTCACGGATAACAGCGATTTAAGAACCCTCGCACAAATAGGAGTGGGGTACTGTTATGAAGCAAAAAAAGACTTCGATGGAGCTCTTAAGACCTTTCAGAATGCCGTCAGTACCAGAACCTCTGTTGCGTTCGAAGGTATCATATACAGAGATATTGCGAGAATCTACGAAGAAATGAACGACAAGACAAAAGCTTTGGAATATTATCATAAAGCGCTCAATACAACTTCCGATCCATCAACTGTTCAACTTATAAAAAGAAAGATATCGTTTCTCGGTTGAGCATTCACAGGGAATTACGATTCGGTTCACCGCTCGGTCATGAATAATATCGGGGGATGCGTGCGTATGAAAGTGTTAATGTCGGGAAATGAGGCCATCGCGAGAGGGGCATATGAATGCGGTGTGCGGTTTGTAGCGGGTTATCCGGGGACACCCAGTACCGAAATCGTTGAAACGTTCGCGCAGTATCAGGATGTCTATGCGGAATGGTCCCCCAATGAAAAAGTGGCCCTTGAATCCGGTATCGGTGCTGCATTGGCAGGTGCCCGGGCAACGGTAGTCATGAAACATGTCGGTGTAAACGTAGCGGCGGATCCCCTCTTCACGGTAAGCTATACCGGTACCAACGGTGCCTTAGTCATCATTACCGCCGATGATCCTTCCCTGCACAGCTCGCAGAATGAGCAGGATAACCGCAACTATGCCAAGTTCGCAAAAATACCGATGCTGGAGCCATCAGACAGTGAAGAAGCCAGGAGATATATAAAAATTGCATTTGAAATGAGCGAGATGTTTGATACCCCCGT
Organism: Deltaproteobacteria bacterium; assembly: GCA_016874835.1. Taxonomy (GTDB): domain Bacteria; phylum Desulfobacterota; class Syntrophia; order Syntrophales; family UBA2185; genus VGTB01. Next base: position 25,456 of record VGTB01000018.1, read on the forward strand.
ATTTCTCAGGACTACGACACGTGTATCTCACTCCAAATCGATAGTGTACCCTGAAGCTCCCCTGTCGCGGGAAGATGCTCTCAGACTGGAGGTCAATCCTGGGAAATATGTAATGGTGCCCATAAATGCCCGTCACAGGAGAGAAGAGGTCGAAAAACGAATACAGAGGCTGAAAGACTTTGCAGAGACATTTTCCGAAAACAAAATGGAACTTAATAACACTGAAACCGGCATCATCACTTCCGGAATGTCTTACAATTACGCAAAAGATGCCTTCCCCGATCTCTCCTATCTGAAGCTCGGTATGGTTTACCCATTACCTGTGAAAATGATAAAGAAATTCGCCTCTGAGGTTCGCAAGCTCTATGTGGTTGAGGAACTTGACCCCTATATTGAAGAACAGGTAATGGCAATGGGGATCAAGGTCATCGGTAAAGAGGTTTTTCCTTATACGGGCGAATTTGACCCCGGGGTGATAGCTGCTTCCATGGGAGGATCAAAGCAGCCGGTTCCTGCATCTTTGCCGGACATTTCCATCCCTCCGCGACCTCCCAATCTCTGTCCGGGCTGTCCCCACAGGGGGCTCTTTTATGTGCTGGGGAAATTAAATGTATTCGTCAGCGGCGATATCGGTTGTTATACCCTGTCGTACATGAAACCTCTGGAAGGACTCCATTCCTGTATCTGTATGGGAGCGAGTATCGGGATGGCACATGGAATGAGCAAGGCCCTCGGGGAGAAGGGGAGGGGCCGGGTCGTCGGTGTCATCGGTGATTCAACTTTCATTCACTCGGGAATTACATCGCTTCTCAACTCGGTATACAACAAGAGTGATATCGTGATCGTGATATGTGATAATCGTACGACGGCGATGACAGGGATGCAGGAACACCCCGCCACAGGCTTCACCCTGTCAGGGGAAAGAACGAAGGAACTGGATTTTTCTGCACTCGCATCGGCGCTCGGGGTGGAAAATATAAGAATCATCGACCCTTACGATTTAAAATCCACAAGAACCGTGATGAAAGAAGAACTCTCGAAACCGGGACCGTCTCTCATCATTTCACGGAGATCCTGTGTTTTGTTCAAGAGGCGTGAAAAAGAGTTGCGCGTGCCCATGAGGGTGAACCCGGAAACATGCATCGGATGCAAACTGTGCCTTGGTCTGGGGTGTCCTCCTATCTCGTGGGTCAAGGATGGTATGACAGCGAAGAAAGGAAAAGGGAAAAGAAAAAAACAGGAGGGTGTGGCAAAGATAGATCAAGAGCTGTGCATCGGCTGTACACTGTGCCAGCAGGTTTGCAAGACCGGTGCGATTATTGAGGTGAATGCGGAATGATGAAAAAGAACGTGAAGAACATACTGATGTCCGGCGTGGGAGGGCAGGGGATTCTCAGGGCCAGCGACATATTATCCATGGTCGCGATGGAATCAGGCCTGGATGTGAAGAAAAGTGAGGTCCACGGCATGGCCCAGAGAGGAGGGTGTGTGACGAGCCATGTGAGATACGGTCAGAAAGTATATTCACCGATTGCGAGAAAGGGGGATGTCGATATTCTTGTTTCTTTTGAAAAACTGGAAACGTTAAGGTACATGGACTATATGAAGCCGGAGGGCCTGGTGATAATCAACGAGAGAGAGATATGTCCTCCGTCGGTCAACCTCGGTATATCCGATTACCCTCATGACATAGTAGGCACGGTGAGCAGCATTTTCAGTGCAGTCAAAGTTGTCGATGCGGGACGTCTTGCGAAAGAGGCAGGAGATGTCCGGGCGGAAAATACGATTTTACTGGGGGTTCTTTCTGCTTATTTACGTTTGGAAGTTCCCCTCTGGCTGAAGGTGATTTGCGAGTCTTTCCCCCCGAAATTCGTTGAAACGAATCTTGAGGCATTCCATCTGGGAAGGGCATCGCAGGAACAGGCTTCGCAATAGATAAGCGCGATTGCGTCGCAGTCCCCAATTTTTTTTCACAGTATATGCGTATGCCAATCATCTCGATCACACGATCTTCCCAAATTCCATGCGCACTCATAGTGATAATCTTAAGTATCATGCTCCCGTGTTCCCGGGTCACGGCGGCTCAGGAAAAAGACGCAGATAAACAGTTTGGATTTGCCGAGACATTGTATGCAGAGGGCGATTTCTACCGTGCCATCACCGAATATAAGCGTCATATTTATTTCTTCCCCGATGATAAGAATGTCGAAATGTCCCACCTCGGTATCGCGAAGAGTTTTTTCGGTGCGAAGAGGTGGAATGAGTGCATCACGGCTGTCAATAAATTCATCGATGCGTATCCTTTAAGCACGCTGCGAACCGAAGCACTTTACCTGAAGGGTCTCGCCGAGAAAAGTTTGAAACGCTACGATGAGGCAATTTCCGTCTTCAACGAGATAATCAGATCGCCCGCAGATGGCTGGTACGATAAGGCAATTTATCAAATTGCCCTGATCTTCCTTGAAAAAGAAGATTGGAATCAGGCACGCTCTTCATTTCTTCTTGTTCCCAAGGCAAGCCCTTTCCACAGCTCGGCACAGAATATATCGGAGGGACTTAAATACATAAATGAAATTCCTCAGAAATCCCCCGAGACAGCAGGAGTTTTGGCGGCAATCCTCCCGGGAGCGGGCCATCTCTATGCAGAGAGACCCCGGGATGCCCTCGTTTCCTTTCTCCTGAACGCTTCCTTTATCGCGGCGGCAATCGAGCTTTATCACCATGACCATTATGTTGCAGGTGGCATTGTCACCTTTATCGAACTCGGCTGGTATACCGGCAACATCTACAGTGCAGTGAACAGTGCACATAAATATAACAAAAGGATGAAAGAAGAATTCATAGATCGTTTGAAGGAGAATATATCCATTTCATTCTCCTGGGAAAAGGTCGGGGGATTTCCCTGTATACAATTTTCTTCGTCATTTTGATCATTTCAGAGATAATTAACGAGTGTACGCTATGTATCGCCGGAATATTGCATTGCATCTTAACGTAAGTCTCATCCTCATCCTGTTATGCGCTTTGTCTGTAAATCCCTGTTATTGTGAGGAAATTGGTTTCGATCCCTGGAATTTCAATCATCCGGTTCGCAAAGACGCCCTCTTGACTTACCATGGCGCTCCTTCGTTTCCTGCGGCGCTACTCATCGGTACGCTTCGTATATTCAGTGAATATATCTCGCCTGTGGACGGTGAGAGGTGTCAGATGTATCCCACGTGCGTTGCGTATGCGCGTCAGGCCATTGGGAAACACGGATTTCTTATGGGTTGGATGATGACAGTGGACAGGCTCCTTCATGAGAGTGATGAAACTGATTTTGCCTCCGTGATAAAAGCAGGTGACAGGTACAGATACCATGATCCGGTAGAGAATAATGACTTTTGGTGGTATTCAGGAACTTCCTTGACAATTGAAAAATGAGTGTCTACTTTAAAACGAGAAGCGATGGGGATCAGACTCTTTTTGTTAATGTAATACTTTAATTTATGTCTAAATATGGCTGAAGATTATTATAATATTCTTGGCGTTGAAAAGTCTTCAAGTGGGGATGACATCAAGAAAGCATATCGAAAACTCGCCCTCAAATGGCATCCCGACAAAAACCCCAACAATAAATCTGCCGAAGAAAGATTCAAAAAGATAAGCGAAGCGTACGCTGTGCTCAGTGATCCCGAGAAACGTAAAGAATATGATATGTTCGGTTCTGCCGACCAGTTCAGGCAGAGGTATTCTCAGGAAGATATTTTTAGAGGCTTCGATCTTAACGATATATTGAGAAGTTTCGGCTTTGGGGACTTTGGAGGTACAGGTACGAGAACATTCCGAACCGGCAGGGGAGGGGGATTTACCTATACGCACACGCATGATGATCCCTTTGCGGAACTTTTCGGGTCGGGACGGGAAGAGAGATATTCCCGGATGCCCTCAAGGGGACAGGATCTGCAATATAACTTATCAATAACATTGGAAGAATCCGTTTTTGGTGCTGATAAAAAAATAGCCCTGCAAAAAGAGGATCGCATTGAAGAAATCAATTTCAAGGTTCCCGCAGGCATCAATTCTGGGAAAAAATTAAGGCTCGCCGGCAAGGGTGCTCCCGGTATGAGAGGTGATCCCCCGGGGGATCTTTACCTGAATATTAACATACTTCCCCATCCTATTTTCGCGAGGGATGGTAATGATATTTACGTCGAAGAATCGATCAGTTTTTCCCAGGCGGCTCTGGGAACGTCAATTGATGTACCAATTCTCGACGGTTCGACGAAGAGGATTAAAATTCCTCCCGGAACTCAGAATAATACGAAAATCAGGATGAAGGGGTATGGTGTCCCCGGACTGAAAGGTTCCGTGAAAGGTGACCAATACGTGAAAATTTCTATTAACGTTCCGAAAAAATTGAATGAGAGACAAATGCAGCTCGTGAAAAAGCTTGCCGAAGAAGGTCTGTAAAGATGTAAGGTTTATATGTGTCCTATAAGATATATTATGTATACTAATTTTTACGATGAAGTGATTATTCCTCTTTTTTTCAAGTAACACATATCACAGCAACTCAATTTCACCTGCTGCACCAAATTTTTCCCCCATGATGATTAAAACCCCCCTGACTCCTTCAATGTTTAATCCTCTTTTCAGAGCAAATGCAATGTCGCTTTTGCGCTTTACGAGGTTTCCAATTGCTGTTGCGGATGCGTCGGCAATGATTGCCGACTGCGAAACGACACACACTGCATCTGCCCTGCCGAAACTAAGCGAGTGACCGACCGTTCCCGATGAAGTGCAGATTCCCATCGGCATTTTTTCTTTTCTCCCGAGGATATTAACGTGATAGCTTAAAGGTGAATCCCCGGCATATACGGCGACCTTTACGTCATTTTCCGAATTTAAAAAGATGTCACCTCCATTTTC
>VGTB01000019.1 GCA_016874835.1 Deltaproteobacteria bacterium
GCGCCACATCCATCCCGGCCCGGATCATCTGCTCCATCACCGGCGGAGAATCCGATGCTGGTCCAATGGTACAGATAATCTTTGTCTTGTGGTCAGGAAGTTTCATCTCTCACCTCCCGAAAAAAAACGTTCCCCGGAAACACCGCCGTCATTTGCACCTCGGCCCGTTTCTCACGCCCTGAACAGAGTGGTTCCTGTCCCCCTGAGATCATTCACGGCCTGCTTGACACGCTCCGCCATGGCTGCTTCTGCCAGGGCCAAATACGAGCGGGGGTCATAGGCAGACTTGCTCCCGACCTCTCCATCGATTTTCAGAACCCCATCGTAGTGCTTTAGCATATGGTCCACGATGGGACGCGTGAATGCATACTGAGTATCCGTATCGATATTCATCTTCACCACGCCGTAGTCGATCGCCTCCCGGATCTCATCCAGTGAGGAGCCTGATCCGCCGTGGAAGACCAGCGCAAAGCAGGCATCTTTGCCGTACACCTTTTCCACTGCATCCTGACCATCTTTCAGAATGGACGGCTTGAGTTTCACGTGACCCGGTTTGTATACCCCATGCACGTTTCCGAACGTCGCCGCCAGAAGATACCGGGCACCCCTGACAGTGTTCAGCCGACGGGCAACTTCCAGCATGTCCTCGGGAGTGGTGTAGAGTTTTGCGGAGGCTTCCGCCTTGATCCCATCCTCCTCTCCCCCGACGACACCCGCCTCAATCTCCAGGATGATTTCACTCTTATGACAGCGCTCAAGCAGCTTCACGGCGATGTCCAGATTTTCCTTGAGAGAAAGAGCACTCCCATCAAACATATGGCTGTTGAAAAGATTGGGCTGTCCTGCTGCCCTGCGCCTTTCCGTCTCCGCGATCAGAGGTATCACAAAACCATCCAGCGTTTTTGCCTGACAATGATCCGTGTGCAGGGCAACATAGACAGGATAACAGGCCGCAACACGGTGCACATGTTCGGCAAGTGACACTGCACCTAACACCATGTTTTTAAGAGATGCACCGGACGCGAAAGAAGCCCCGCCGGTGGAGACCTGGATGATGCCGTCACTCCTGCTCTCAGCGAGTCCTCGCAGGACTGCATTGGCCGCACTGAGAGACGACACATTGATCGCCGGATACGCAAAGCCATTTTCCAGCGCCTTGTCTATCATCATACAGTAAGTGTGATAATCTGCTACAGGCATGCAACCTCCTTTACGTAATGACCATTGTGGTATTTAAAGAAAATGTACCTCGCCTGATTATGCGGTGAGAGATACATCCGAATCCTGACCGCGACCTCAGAAGTCGCAAAAGTTTGAATACATTGGTGCGCCCAGCAAGAGTCGAACTTGCGGCCTTTGGATTCGTAGTCCAACGCTCTATCCAGCTGAGCTATGGGCGCACATACCTTAGAGTTATGGCGGAGAGAGGGGGATTCGAACCCCCGGTACACCTTTTAAGGGCATACATTCGCTTAGCAGGCGAACCCATTCGGCCTCTCTGGCATCTCTCCATTCGTTCAGGGATCAGCTTTCGGAAACCAGGGGCAGAAAATATCTATTACCTGTTATTCCTGTTCCCGTATCTGTTTCCTGTCCACTATACCTGGCGGAGGGAGCAGGATTCGAACCCGCGAACCTTTCGGTTAACGGTTTTCAAGACCGCCGCCATCGACCACTCGGCCATCCCTCCATAATGACGTATTCTACCGGATTTGTTGTGCATCTTAACTCCGGGGGGGGATCCTGTCAATTCCTTTCATGTACGGCCTCAGGACATCGGGAATGATGACACCCCCATCCTTCTGCTGATAATTTTCCAGGACGGCGACCACAGTCCTCCCGACAGCGAGTCCGGAACCGTTGAGGGTATGGACAAACTCCACCTTCCCGGTGTTTTCGCGACGGAACCGGATAGATGCCCTGCGTGCCTGGAAATCCTCAAAATTACTGCAGGACGATATTTCCCGGTATGTGTCCTGACCGGGGAGCCACACTTCAAGATCGTATGTCTTGGCGGATGAAAAACCCAAATCACCTGTGCACAGGCTCACCGTGCGATAGTGGATGTTCATCCGTTTCAGAATTTCCTCGGCATTGAGGGTCAACTTCTCCAGTTCGTCATGCGACGTTTCCGGTGTCGTGAATTTCACCAACTCCACCTTGTTGAACTGGTGCTGCCTGATCAATCCCCGCGTGTCCTTTCCGTATGAACCCGCCTCAGCGCGAAAACAGGGCGAATATGCGACATAATACACCGGGAGGTCTCTCTCGTTCAAAATTTCTTCACGGTAGATATTTGTGACAGGTACCTCCGCCGTGGGAATGAGGTAATAGTCCACCTTCTCGATTTTAAAGAGATCCTCGGCAAACTTCGGAAGCTGGCCGGTGCCCGTCATGCTGTCGCTGTTCACCATGAAAGGCGTCAGAACCTCAGTGTATCCATGTTCCGAAGAATGGAGATCGAGCATGAAATTGATAATGGCCCTCTCCAGCAGGGCTCCGAGTCCTTTGTAGAGTGTAAACCGCGCTCCCGTAATTTTCGCGCCCCGGGCGAAATCAAGGATGTTCAAGTTTTCACCGATATCCCAGTGCGCTTTCGGCTGAAAATCAAAGTGCGGCTTTTCCCCCCACACACGAACCACGGGATTATCTTCCGAACCCTTCCCGTACGCAACAGTCTCATGGGGCACGTTGGGTATCACCATGAGAAGGCTGCGCAGGTCTTCCTCTATTTTTTTTAATGATTCATCCAGTTCCTTGATCCTCTCAGACACCTCTCCCATCCTTACGATCAGTTGAGAGACATCCTCCTTTCGCTTTTTCATCTCACCGATATCTTTGGAAACCGTATTTCTCTCATTCCTCAGGGTTTCCACTTCCATGAGGACGTCACGCCTTTTGGCATCGAGAACGGTAAAAGCGTCAAGGTCAATATCCTGTCCCCGGTCACGCATCTTTTGCCGAACGAAATCTAAGTTCTGTCTGAGAAATTTAATATCCAGCATAGGCTGACGTTTCCTTTCAGGAAAATTGGTAAAAAAAGGATTCCCTCACTACCACTCCGCAGAATTGAAGTCAATAGTCTTATCGAAAAAGGGTTTTGATCTCTTTGTTTTTATTATTCTTTAGTACCCCTGACTTTACTTTTGACCATCTCAACGATCATCGTCATTTCCCGGCACTTGATGATAAAGGAGGAAACAATGAATGCGCCCATCCCGGCAAAGACACATACTGTGAGGTAAAGCAACCTTTCATTGAACGGCCCCTCATCCCTCCACGGAAGTCCTGCATCGATGAGAAAGATCACACCCAGCATTATCAGTGAAGCCAGGAACATCTTAAAGACCGAACGGTGGAACTCCTGATCTACAAACGTTCCTATTTTCTTTCTCAGAATCATCGAAAGCATGATGACATTGACCGCCGATGCAATGGACGTGGCCAGGGCAAGTCCCCCATGTTTCAGGGGAAACATGAGGATGACACTGCATATGACGTTTACCACGAGTGCCACAATAGCCGCTTTCATCGGAGATTTCGTATCCTGGAAAGAATAAAACGCCGAAACTATCACCCTTATGACCGAAAAGGCCCATAACCCGAACGTGTAAAAGAGAAGGGCCTGAGAGGTGAGGATGGTCGACTGAACGTCGAAGGCGCCTCTCTGGAAAAGAACGGAGATGATGGGGACGCGGAGGATTATCAGGGCGACTGTCGCCGGAATGGTGATGAAAAGAATCAATCTCAGAGAAAAGGAAATGGTTCTTTTCAACTCATCAAAATCTCCTTTGGCCACCTGTTCCGAAAAGCTCGGAAGTGTTGCTGTCCCGACGGCGATGGCAAATACTCCCAGGGGAAGTTCCACGACCCTATCGGCATAATAGAGGTAGGACACGCTTCCTGAAGGGAGAAGGGAAGCGAGAATGGTGCTGATGAAAATATTGATCTGATAAATTGCCGCACCGAACACCGCGGGGAGCATGAGGCGCCCTATCCTCTCGATGCCGGGGTGCCTGGCACGAAAATCCGGCGTGATTCTCACACCCAACTTGAGAAGAAACGGCCATTGCATGACAAGCTGAAGCACACCGCCGGCCATTACCCCCACAGCCAGGGAAATGATCGGTTCCGCGAAATAATCGCGCAACAGAAGGGCAGCGAGAATCATACAAATATTCAGAACGACCGGAGAAAGAGCAGGTGCTGCGAAATGCCTGAGTGAATTCAGTATCCCCATGCACAGCGCCACGAGAGAGATAAAGAAGATATAGGGAAACATGAGACGTGTGAGAAACACGGTAAGCTCGTACTGTTCGGGAACTTTGTGGAAACCCGGGGCCATCACGGTCACAATGAGCGGGGACAGGAGAATTCCTGCCACGGATACAACGGCGAGAATGACGGACAGGATGGTGAAGGCTATATTTGCTACTTCGAAGGCATCTTCCCTGGACTTTTTTTTCAGATATTCGGTAAATACGGGCACGAAGGATACGGTGAGAGAACCTTCAGCGAAAAGACGCCTCAGGAGGTTGGGAATCCTGAAGGCGACAAAAAAGGCGTCCGTGGCCAGTCCCGCACCGAAGAAACCCGCAACCACCATGTCCCTGAGAAATCCAAATATCCGTGAGAGCATGGTCGAAAATCCGACCACTCCCGCCGCCCTGGCGACTCTTGAATTTTCCGTGTCTCTTATTACATTTTCTTCTTCCATGAGGCAGATCTGTTTACACAGGAGGTCACATCAATTTTGAAAGCAGGGACTCGATATCCTCTCTCTTCACACCTTCTATGGTGACCTTCTTTCTCTTCGATCTATGACCGCTGATAATAGTCACCTGATTCTTTTTCACACCTAACACATCAGAAAGCAGTCTGACGCATTCCGCATTCGCCTGCCCCTCAACAGGGGGTGCCGCGACTTTTATCTTCAGCGCATCATCCTGAATGCCTGCAATCTCGCTCTTCGCTGATCTGGGAACGACGTGGACAAGGAAAACGACGTCATCTCCCCTTTCTTCTATGGAAACCATGACTGATGAAAACCGATCCCGCCAAATGACCCCATCCTCTCATCTGAAATACGCAGACATCTCAAGCATACTCTTGACGAGGAAGTTTTGGAGAAAGATAATCGCCAGGATGACGATGAGAGGAGAAATGTCGATACCCATGCCCCTGAACGGAAGCCACCGCCGTACGGGTTCCATAACCGGTTCCGTAACCCGGTACAGAAACTGGACGATCGGGTTATACGGATCAGGATTCACCCAGGATATGACGGCTCGGATGATGATGATCCACATATAGAGGGTAAGCACCAGATCGACGACTTTCGCCAGTGCGACAATTAAATTTCCCAGCACAAACATATATTTTCCTTCCCCGTGATGAAAAGTAAAAAACCGGCGAGGCCGGTTAACCTAATCATGAAAATCATAACTTTGCAAGAGAGAAGGGACTAAAACAGCCCTCCGCCACCCCCGTACCGAATTTACCGTAAAGATACGTTTAATCCTTTTGAGATCATCAACTTTTATGACTCTCTCCGTCACCTTGCCGTCTCTGATCAACCGGGCACGGAAAATTCCCGGTAGTAACCCGCTGGAAACAGGCGGTGTGACTAATTTCCCCTCAAGGAGAACGACGATATTCCCCACGCATGTTTCCGTTACCTCTCCCCTCTCATTCCATAAAACCACATCGTCGCAATCGGGACAGGCTGTTTGGGCGTTATCATACACCCGACGGTGCGTCGTCTTATGGTACAGAAAGGGATTGGAAGAATCAACCGCCACCGGCGCCACCTTCAGTCGCACCGGTGTACGATCATCGCCCCCATCAAGGAGGGATGACTGACAGGAGACTGCGCCATCCTTCGCCAGGAGGAGCCGCACCCTGTACAAACCACTTCCATGGGACGAGGCCAGCGCCGCCAATTTTTCCCGAACCGCTTCCAGGTTAACGGGAAAGCCGAAATAAAGAGATGATTTATGCAGCCGCCGTAAATGATCATCGAGGAGGTAGAATCCTCCCTCCGGAGTCCACAGCATCGTTTCCAAGAGGGAAAATTCGGGTCGCCTTTTCGTGAGTACGCGTGCCTTTACCAGGCATTCCGAGTATTCCTCACCGCTCGTGGAATCCCACAGAATCCCGCCGCCAACGCCGTATTCCGCCTCTCCCGACGCCCTATCGATAAGAACGGTGCGAATAGCAACGTTGAATTGCGCTTTCCCGGAGGGGGCGATGAAGCCGATGCAACCGGTATATATTTTACGAGGCGTTGTTTCCAACCCGGCAATGATCTTCATGGTGCGCGGCTTCGGAGCACCGGTAATGGAGGCACAGGGAAATAAAGCAGCCATGATGTTGCCCAATGAGGCGCCCGTCGTTGCGGTAACGGTTGACGTCATCTGCCAGAGAGTCGGATATTGTTCGATCTTGAACAATTCTGCCACACGGACGCTGCCGATATCTGCGATGCGCCCCATATCATTCCTTACCATGTCAACGATCATTACGTTTTCCGCCCGGTTTTTTTCCGAATGTCTCAGCCATTCGGCTCTCGCACCGTCCTCGTCCGGGGTGCGTCCCCGCGCAGCCGTACCCTTCATGGGCCGTGACAGAAGCCGTCGGCCGTTCAGTTGAAAGAATAACTCCGGTGATGCGGAACAGACGACAAATCTTCCCGTGTCAACATAGGCGGCATAATCCGACTGTTGCGCCTCCGCCAGATTAAGAAAGAATTCCCAGGGGTCGCCCGCAAAGGGCGCCCGCAAGCGAAACGTAAAATTCACCTGGTACGTTTCGCCACATGCAATGAATGTCTTGATGCCGGAGATGGCCCGGTCGTACTCTTCACGGCTTATCAAAGGAACCCAGGGGAGAGAAGCGAAAGCGGGATCGTTTATGGATATAGGAAGCCGAACCATGTCGGGAGCGGAATAAAGTCCAAACCAGAGGAGCGGAAATGACGACGGCGGCTGTGTTCGCAGAGCAGCATCAAAGGCAGGGGCTGCCTCATAACTGATAAACCCGGCGGCGAAGAGCTTTTGACTACGCACCACGGATTCAATCGATCTCAGCCCGGGAATGACGTCTTCAATACGGTTAGCTTCGATTACACGCTGCGGCCCGCGGAAATGCAACCACCACCCGGTCATCGCATCATGAATGATAGCAGAGTTTGCAGTATTGTGCACGATCCGTCTTCCCCTCCTCCAAATTCCTTTTGCAGATTTCCCCTCACTGCCTATTGTCTGCAGTAACGTGCTTCGTCGAAATGTCAGGGAAAGGCAACAGAAGAGAATCAAGCTGACGGCAGCGATTTGACAAACGTCCTGATGATATCATTGAAAGTATCCACGTTCTCCATCATCACCATGTGTCCTGCACCTTCAATTATTGTCAACTGCGCAAAAGGAATACCTTCCTTCAGTGATCGGGACAGTGCCGGCGGTGTCATTTTATCGTCGGCGCCGCACACAATAAGGACCGGCACACCAATCCGTGCAACCTCTCCCGAGATGTCAAGACCGTCACACGCTAAAAAATCGCCGTACAGCACCTCCGGCTTCACCCGTGACATGCCGCCGGTTACGGCACCCGACAGCCGTTCCCGATTCCCCTTGGAAACGGAAAATTTGGCGGCCAGGGCGATAATAGCAGAGGGATCTGTTCTCAGGCCGGTGAGGATAACCGGATTGACCGGCATCCTGACACCTCCGCCGACGGAAACGACCCCCGATACCATCTCTCCATGATGTATCGCGTAGGTCAGGCTTATGGCTGCGCCCAGGGAATGGCCAATTAATACAGGTTTCTTCAATCCGAGAATGGCAATGAGCTTTCTTATCCATTCCACGTACCGCAAGACATCCCGTTCCCCACTTCCTTCAGACAACCCGTGACCCGGTAAATCGACGGCGGCAATAGTGAAATCATTCTTCAATTCCGAATACTGTTTTTCCCAGATCCTATGATCGGCACCTGACCCATGAATGAATACAAGTTCCATGAGTCCAGTGACACTCTTCCCCTCGCTCACCCAGCAGGCAATCTTCACATTCTCGATGGTATGAAAGACTAACATCGAGTTTCCCTCAATGCATATCCGGAGTATCAGGTGCCTACCACAGATTCGGTTCCTTGTGCAAATAAAGATTGATAATCTCGTAAAAAGTCGTACACTGGGGCAACAATTTGCGACGGGCTTAATCACCCCCACCCTCGCTCCCCATCGATGGGGAGCGAAAAAGGAAGGGGGATTCTCTTGCGAAAAAACGGGGAGGATGAAAATGCTGAAGGGAAAAAAGATCAGCGTGATTGGTGGCGGAAAGATGGGTGGCGCTCTTATCGGTGGTATTCTGTCCCGCGGTCTGTTACCCGCGGGAAATGTAATTGTGTCCGACGTGGCAAGAGAGCGCCTCGAAGATCTGAAAAAGGCACATGGAGTCCAGACAACTCAGGATAACAAGAAGGCCGTAAAGGAGGCGGATGTCATCATTCTGGCGGTAAAGCCCCAGAACATGACAGAAGTGCTCACAGAACTGCAGGGCGTCCTTGATAAAGACAAACTTACCATATCCATTGCCGCGGGTATTTCAACGGACTACATAGAGGGACTCCTGAAGAAGAATGCACGCGTAATAAGAGTCATGCCGAACACTCCCGCCATGATCGGTGAGGGAGCTACAGCGATTGCAGGCGGTTCACACGCCACCGGTGAAGATCTGGCGTTAGCACGATCTCTCTTCGACGCCGTCGGTATCTCCGTCTTCGTGAAAGAAGACCTGATGAATGCGGTGACTGCACTGAGCGGAAGCGGACCTGCCTACGGATTTGTCATCATAGATGCACTGTCGGACGCCGGTGTGAACATGGGATTGAGCAGGGACGTGGCATTAAAGCTCGCGGCGCAAACACTTCTGGGTGCGGCGAAACTCTGCCTCCGGGGCGACAAACACCCCGCAGAATTGAGAGACATGGTGACCTCACCCGGAGGTACCACGATCGCCGGATTGAAGGCACTGGAGGAAGGAAAACTCAGGGCAACCCTGATGGCTGCCGTAGAGGCAGCAACTCTGCGCGCCGGAGAGCTGGGAAAGAAAAAATAACTCAGACGGAAGGCTCTTCATCCAACTGGTCGAAGAGCTCGCGTAGTTGTTGTAACGGCTCCTTTGCTCTTTTTTCCTCCCCTCTTGCGGAACCCGGGGTATCTAAGCTGATCTGATGAGCCTGTACATCCACACCTGACACCGCCGCTTCACCCGCTTCTGCCCTATTTCTTTCGGCAGATATCAGGTGCTTCGGCTCGGCTGTCTTCTCTCCCGCTCTCTTTTTTCTGTACCTGGGTTTCCGCCTTGATTTCTTCCGGGAAGAAGATGGGGGGGGCTCAGTCGATACGTCTGTTTTCTGCAACTTATCCTGGGCTTCCGCCTGGACCAGTGAATCCTCCAGGGCTTCGGTACGTTCTTCTTCCGGTTTATCCTCCTCTTCTAATTGCCGGCTCTCCTGTTCCGTGGGAACTTTCTCGACCGGCTCCCTTTTTACCGACTCAATCCTCAGCTCATCCCAGGGAATGTCGGGACTGCCTGAGATATGAATGGATATATCGTGGGTGGCTTCAACCTTACTGATCTCGGTTCGCTTCTGGTTCAGCAAATAGTCGGCGATTTCATAGGGGAGCGTCACTTTCAGAGACGACGGGATCTCTCTGGTTGCATGGGACTCAATCTTCCTGAACGCACTCAGGGCAGTGTATTCCAACGAAGGCCGGGCACCGTGGCCCTTACAATAAGGACAGGTTGTATAACTGATCTCCTGAATGGTGGATTGTTTTTTCTGTCTGGAAAGTTCCAGAATGCCAAATTTGGAGATGCGTGACAGTTGAATCCTTGCCCTGTCGACACTGAGCGCTTTTTTAAATGCCTTTTCCACTTCCGCTTCGTGCGAGCGGTCCTTCATGTCGATAAAGTCAATGACGATCAGTCCCCCCAGATCCCGAAGGCGAAGTTGCCGGGCAACTTCTTCAGATGCCTCAAGATTTGTCCTGAATGCAGTCTCCTCAACATTTCTCTTATTCGAGGCACGTCCTGAATTCACATCGATGGTGATCATGGCCTCAGTGGGATTGATCACAATGTACCCGCCGGACTTCAACCCCACCCGATCATGGTAAATGACACGAATCTGGTCTTCTAAATGATACCTGTCGAAAATCGGGTTTTTTTCCTTATACAGTTTCACCAGTTTCATTATCCTCGGCACAACGGCCTTGCAGTAGTCCCTCATCCTTCTGAAGGTTTCAAAATCATCGACAAGAATCTCATTCACTTCCGAAGTGTAATAATCCCGGAGAGAACGCACACCGAAATTGCTCTCCTGATATATGAGGGCGGGCGTGGAAGCATTCTGCACTCTCTTCTGAAGCTCCTTCCACAAACGTGACAGATGATGGTAGTCCCGGGAAATTTCCTGCTTCGTTCTGTTTACACCCGCCGTGCGGACAATGAAACCAAGCCCTTCATCTATCTTGATCTGTTCCATCAACTTTTTCAAACGCTTGCGGTCTTCTTCGTCTTCAATCTTCCTGGATATTCCGCTGCTCTGTTTTTTCGGCAGCAGGACCAGATACCTTCCCGGAAGAGACACATATGTCGTGAGGAGAGCCCCTTTCCGTTCGCTCTCCTCCCGCACAATCTGAACCAGTACCTCCTGACCGGCTTTGAGCGCATGCCTGGAAGCCGGCTGACCGCTCTCCTTGCCATTGTGATCCTTGAAATATTCCGGACTGACATCGTGAAGGGGCAGAAACCCGTCTCTCTTACCGCCGTAGTTTACAAAAGCCGCCTGGAGTCCCCGTTCAACCTTCACCACAACACCCTTGTAAATATTGCCCGTGATCGGTTCCTTCACAGACATCTGGATGTTGTATTCAACCAACTTCCCGCCTTCCACAATGGCCATCCTCTTCTGTTCCGGATGAACAGCATTGATCAGCATAACTCTTTTCATACATTTACCCGTTTCACATAAGAGTGGATACGTCGCCCTTACCCGCTCTTATAATTTCGATTGTGTCATCGACAAGACTGACAACACTGGAAGGTTCCGAAACAAGTATGCCTCCATCTATGATCAAATCAACACAATGCGAAAATATTTCTTTGATCTCAGACGGATCGCTCAACACTCCCCCGGCTTCAGTCGTCACACTTGTACTGATGATGGGATGCCCCAATTCGCCGACGAGAGAGAGGCATATCTGATTATCCGGAACTCTGATACCTGTGGTCTGTCTCTTGGGAAGGATTATCTTCGGAACCAAACGTGATGCCTCTAAAATGAACGTATATGGTCCCGGCAGGAGACGCTTCATGGTTTTGTAGGCATAATTCGATACTTTTGCGTAACGACTTATGTCTTTCAGATCCGCACATACAAAGCTCAGAGGCTGCTTTTTGCTGCGCCTCTTGATCTCATAAATTTTTTCTATTCCTCTTTTGTTGAACAGATCACATCCCAATCCATACACCGTGTCCGTCGGATAGATGATAATTCCTCCATCCCGCAACACATCAACAGCCTTTCGGATCAACCGCAATTGGGGATTCTGGTTGTTTATTGTCAGATACATACCGCTTTTTTCTGATTGAAGATCATCATGGTATCCCGCGGGGACTCTTTGCCCTCCACGGAACATATCAATTTACAATCTCTCTCAACCCGTCTGTAAGTTACGAACGATATTGTAGTTTATCAGAAATCACAGTACTTATCAATAAACTTATCGATCCCTTTTCTCATTCACCTCCATTTTTGTTCACCCTGTCTTTACTCAATTTGTACTGGATACTATCCACCAGGGCTTGCCAGCTCGCTTCAATGATATTCGTGGACACCCCGACAGTACTCCAGATCTCATGCTCATCCCGTGAATCCAGAAGCACCCGTACTTTCGCAGCCGTTCCCTCGCTTCCCTCCAGAATCCTGACTTTGAAATCGACCAGGTGCATTTCGTTGATCTGAGGATAAAATTTCGTCAGTGCCTTCCTGAGGGCATTATCTAAGGCGTTCACAGGCCCATTCCCCTCTGCGGCGGTTAATTCCACTTCACCGCCGACCTTTATCTTAATCGTCGCCTGAGAAACGGGCGGATTTTCCCCCGTTTTTGCATTGATGACCTGAAAGCTCTCAAGAACGAAAGGTTCCCTGAATTCACCTGTCGCTTTCTTCATCAACACGGACAGGGAACCATCGGCCGCATCAAACTGATATCCTTGATCTTCCATAACTTTTATTTTCTTCACGATATTTCTGCTGGCCGAGACATGCCTGCTCAGATCAATCCCCAGTTCCTTCGCTTTGTATTCTATATTGCTTTTCCCCGAGAGATCCGAAACCAGCACCCGCTGATGGTTGCCTATCAGTACCGGTGCGATATGCTCATACGCCGCGGGATTCTTGGAAATAGCGTTGACGTGTACACCTCCCTTATGCGCAAAGGCGCTTCGACCCACAAAAGGACGTGAATTGAGCGGGGGAATATTGGCAACATCGCTCACATAATGGGAAAAATTTGTCAGCTGCCTGATCGATGATTCCGGGAGACATTTCTTGTTCATTTTCAACTGGAGATTGGCGACGAGAGAAATGAGATCCGCATTCCCGCATCTCTCACCATACCCGTTGATCGTTCCGTGAGCCATCTTCACACCGCCAACCACAGCCGCCAGAGAATTGGCTACGGCAAGACCGCAGTCATTATGGGCATGAATGCCTAAGAGGTGAGGCGATACCGAGGAGCTCACCTCGCCGATGATCGCCCCTATTTCATGGGGCAACGTCCCTCCATTGGTATCGCAGAGCACAACCACGTCGGCTCCGGCGGAGAGCGCAGCGTCAATCACGTCTCTGGCGTACTCCGGGTTATTTTTGTACCCGTCGAAAAAGTGCTCCGCGTCGAAGATGACCTCTTTCCCTTTTAACTTTAGATAACTCACGGAATCACGGATCATCGCCAGATTTTCGTCTAAGGACACGTTGAGAATCTCAGAAAGATGTAGGTCCCAGGTCTTGCCGAAAATGGTGACCACCGGGGTTTGCGCTTCCAGCAGAGTAGCTATATTGTGGCATAGTCCTGCATCAGTGTGGGGCTTTCTGGTACTCCCGAATGCGGCAAGGCGGGAATTCCTGAACGATACCCCCTTGGCAAGTTCAAAAAAACGCACATCCTTGGGATTGGATCCCGGCCAGCCTCCTTCAATGTAATGGAAGCCCATCTCATCTAATCGCTGGGCAATGCGCAATTTTTCTTCCGCGGAAAAATTGATCTGTTCTCCCTGAGTTCCATCTCTCAACGTTGTGTCGTACAGCAAAACATCCCACGACTCCATACTCATTTACCCCCTTAATAAAAAAATCCGCTACCAGTATGACCTGATAACGGATTCTGCTTATTTTCAATTGCTCTTATCGAAACACCTTACCACTACCAGGTCGACTATTTTAGCCTACCTAATTATGCCCTCAACGGTAATAATGGTAATAATGTTTCGTGTCATCGGACTCTTTAATTCCCGCCTGTGTATGAAATTTTAATGCATTTTTATACATTTATTACCTGTTTGTCAATAGAAATATTGATAAAGCCCTTTCGTATATCTCTCCGTTCGGTCAAAAATCAGGAAGAGAAAAGATCTGTAAGAACAATTGATTGACCTCACCATTCACTCTGGTGTACGAAGACGATCACAACACAAGGGAGGAAAAACATGACGGACACAAACCACTCAAAGAAACCCGAGATCAAGGTGGATCTGGGAAATCTTTACCATGATGAAACATTCACCGATTTAAAGCTGGGGTGGATCAGGAGGCTGACACCGGTAAAACCCGATGGATCGCGGGATGAGAGCCGGGACTGTGTGTTTATCGGCCAGACCCAGCTGGTTTCACCGGGAGGCCCCATACCGGTTCATTGTCAGATCCCGGCAGCAACTCTTACGGAGGCCATAGAAAAATTCCCCGCAGTCATGGAAAAAAAGATGTACAGGATGATTGAAGAGTCAATGGAGCGGCAGCGTCAGATGGCCTCCCAGTTCATGTCACCGGAGCAGCCAAAGGAATAAGCGAGATAGTCTCTACCGGATTAATAAATCTCTGTCACCGAAGTGCCCTGAGTATCTGTCTGAGCAGTTTTTGCATCCGTGAGACAACTTCATCCAAATCTCGCACGGCTTCCCCCGTCAGCTCACCATAGCCCCTCATATACTTCGGTCTCATCTCCTCCATGGCTATATCGGCAAAATGAATTGCGTTTTGAACAGCCCTCACAGCACTTATAAAGGGAGGATCAATCTTTATGTTTTTGTTCTCAAGAATGCGGTACATTTCCTCACGAATGTGAGCAATTTCCGCCGTTATGATTTTCCGTTGCGCCGGTGTAATATCTGCTACATATTTCGGAAAGGGTACCTGCGGATCTACTGACGTTGCCATGATTCCTTCTATGTCGGCAAGCAGATCATTCACATATCGGAGTCCAATCAACAGTCTGCGTTTATGGTCTTTATTCAACTCTGTCACCACTCTTCGCACATCAGAAATAACTATGAAAAAATGGTGCATTGGGACATCTTCTACTGTCAACCGATGCGCCTGACATGAGGGGCGCAGACATTCCTTGCACCAGCAACGTGCACCAGGGCGCGCATGTATGCATATTTCTCATCACGATTAATGAGGTCCCTCTCCAGTGCCTCATGTTTCAATGCGTAGCGTCGCATAACCTCAGCAGTTTCTCTGAGTTTCTTTGCGGTCTCCAACATCAGAAACCGCATAACTTCCCGGGATGTAAGGTGAGAAACAAGCAATCTCAAATGCCCCAGGCACACGCCGTCGGAATGAGAATAGGCAACACGTATTTCCTCTCGTTCAAGAAAAGCAACGAATCGGCGCGTATATGTCTCTTCTTTATCTCGCAATAGCCGACATACCCGACAACTCTCATAACCTTTTACAAGCGCTTCAATGTTGTCCGAAACGTTCGGTGAAATATCGATCAGTTTCGATAGTTCCTCCGCGATGTGTTCCAATAGCTTTGGATAACCACGGGACAGACCCCAGGACGAGGCCATTGCGGCTAACTGCCACGTATGAGCAGGGCAAAATCCAAGTTCGTCAGCATACTCCTTTTGCACTGTTTCATCATTTGCCAGCTTGTATTGCCACTTCGCAAAGAAATCGAATATGACCTCCTCCATATGATTACAGATGGGACATCCACCTGTTTGGAGATCTTTTATAATGCCCTTTTCGTCCTGCCCGGCAGGAGTCGGTGGTCTTTCATAATGTTCTTTATTGCCTGAATCCATCTTTCCTCCTCTTATTAAGCTCCCGTCGAACGATTTCGTGCACACCCAGCGGATACCCCCGGTTTATGGAGACCAACGCATTGAGGCGCTGATGTCCAACTTCATAGGTTATCTTTTTAGTAAATTGTGAAGTACGTCGGAATAATATGGTATTCCTGAAGTCCCTCAACGAGTTCCAGAACTCCAACTAACCAAACAAACCAGCAGGCATCAAAAAGGTTTTTTCTAAAAATTTGGGGATTGGCAACATATTGTTCAGGTTCTTTGAAATTATTGAAACTCGGAAAAAAAGTAGGGGTGGATTCTTTATATTTTTGATATTTGTCGGCATGAAGTTGAACCATTCTTGATTCCTCATCTCTGATAACATGGGGATAGTAAATCCAAAATGCAACGGCAAGAATTGAAGGAATCAGGAGGGTTTCTGAAGCAAATCCCACCCCAATTGCTCCGAGGAAACTAAAAAAATAAAGCGGATGCCTGCATAAAGAATAAGGTCCCTCGGTGATCAGTGTATTATCTTTATAACCAGCGATGTAGAGTACACACCACAATCGTCCCAATGTCCCTACCCCTACCAAAATACACCCGATCAAAAAGATAACTAAATCAACACCAGTACCTTCCCATCCTCCATTTGCTAAGACACGAATGATAATCAGAAACACTACCAGTATTCTCGATAGCGAAATACGTACTCTCTCAAAAAAGCTGCTCATAGGATATTCCAGTCCTTTCACATGTTTGGAGCTGACTATCGTGAAACCAATTTCATTATCAAGCAGATGCGTATTTCACTTGGAAGGAATGCCTATCATCAGAATGGTCCCGGCAAAACCAATCACCGCAGCATAAATGAACCCCCAGGATGCACCGACAGAAGTCCATAATATACCTACAATAACGCTTGAGGCAAAATCTCCCACCCCGTTGACGACACCGAGCAAACCATAGGCGGTACCGGCAACATCGTCATTTACAAAGTCGCGCACTGCCACGCCCTCAATCGTGTCTTCCCAGGCGATGAAGACGCCGGCAAGCATAAAAAACACAACAAACCACGATACGGAGGGCATCACGAAGGCAAACCCGAGGAATGTGACAACGGCGATGCCGTATCCAACGGCGAGATAACGACTCCGCGGGAATTTGTGGCTGTGCGCCCCAATAGGAAAAGACGCTATTGTATAGGCAACGTTGCGAATGAGATAAAAAAGGGCGGCAAGACGTGATGCTTCCAGAAGCCCTATTTCCGGTTCGAGAGTTGTCGTTGCCCTGAGAATCAAGAGGGTTGGTGCAAAATCAGCCAGTCCGAACAGTCCGACAGCGATAAGGAAGACACGGTAATGTTTTGGCATGGACTTCATGGTGTCCCAGAAACGCAATGCATGGTTGGGTGCCCGTCTCTTTTCCCTTACAAGGAACAAGATCGAACCCACAGACAGAAGACCCGGCACAAGCGTGAAAAGAAAAATGAGACGATACTCGCCGCCGCCTGCTTCTGCCAGTGATGGAAATAATCTTTCAAATCCTTTTACCAGCGCGGGATTGCTGGCGAAAAAACTTAAGAGACCGTATGCTGCCAGAGGCCCTAACACGGCACCCAGTGTGTCGCCGGCCCTGTGGAATCCGAAGGCCTTCCCGCGATCCTGTGCGTTGACTGATTCGGCCAGCATGGCATCCCGCAGCGGGCCCCGAATGCCTCGCCCGAACCATCCGACCACCCGTCCCAGAAGGATGAGCGGCCAGGCCACGGCGAACGCAAAGACCGCTTTCGCCACAGCCGTCAACAGATACCCGAAAACTGTCCAGCCTTTGCGGTGTCCGATCTTATCGCTGTGATACCCGGTGCCAAGTTTCACAAAACTGGAAAGGGCATCGGCGACACCTTCAATAAAACCAAGTGCCGCCGCGGTAGAACCGATAGCCTGCATGAATTGTGGCAAGACCGCCGTTGCCATCTCATGACAGAAATCACTCAGGAGACTGGTCAACCCGAATACGAATACGTTACGATTGAGCCATCGCTTGGGGGAGGATTGTCTCTTTTCAATATCTGAAGAACTATCCAGCACTCTCGCCCCCCTTTCCCCGCTTCTGGACATGCAGCAATATCTGAAGTACACGATCCAAAGTTTGCGACTTTTCCGGCTGCATTTGCAGCTCTCCAATCCGAGCCGCAATCTCTTCTTTCGCAATACCATAATGCGTAACCAGGCAGTTCTCAATCTCTATCTGAACGTACCAGTTAGCAGAGGAAATTTTTCTATCATTGTTCTGACAGCCATATCTTCATGATGTGCCATTTTCATAGCAATGCGGGCCGCTAAAATCGCTATTTCCGGATCATTATCATCGAGCAATTCCACAAGTCCCGGCCACTCTTCCACGGTCACCGGTAAATCCGCCAGAATACGCATGATGCTCCTGCGACACAGCCGGATTGATGGATTGTCATCCTCTTCTGAAGGATTCGGCGCACAGACGGTGTCAATTAATGCCGGTTTTGCCATTACTCCCAGCGCCGTCAAAGCGTTTTCGGCAGCGGGACGGGAAACATCATCCACCAATGCGGCGATAAATAATGGAATTGGCTCCTGCCGCCGGAACGAAGCAAGTGCCTCAATCACTCCCGGCAAAGTCCGTGTATAAGCAATCTGTAAAAGAACCGCGAACACATCGTCGGTTTGCCACTTTGCCAGGGCTCGAGCGGCGGTGTTTTCAACCGCTTCTTCGCCAAACCGAAACACAGGATCAGGAATCTCTTTCGGTACGCAGAGGTATTCGATCAATACTTCCTTTGCACCGAGCCGGGCGAGGGCGTTCACCGCCCTCTGACGGGGCTGGTAGATATGACCGGGATTCCCTTCCATCAAATATTTCCTTAAATACGGGATAGCGCCTTCACCATACGCCACAAGTAAATCAACCGCGCGATCGCCCTCACGCAGCGAGTCCAGATAATCGATCAACTTCTTTATTTCTGCCGATGCATTATTCATTTTCCCCCACAAAGAAAGCAATCACGCGTCTCGCCGCAGTTTTCTCACTTTCTGTAGTCTCCTCATCACGGTGGTGCCAGTGCTGCTTACGTTTAAACTCGTTCAGGTCATGTTGCAAAACCCTCAACCGCTCAACGGTATTATTGATGAGGAAGAGAATACCCGGACCGGTATCCGCCAACGTGAGGCAAAGTCGCAAATGTGGTAAACAGACTCCATCAGATTTACTGTACATCTTCTGAATATCAGCATCACCAAGCATCCGGAGTATCACGTAGCCCACATGTTGTGCGGTTTCATAACTCGATTCACAGACCCTGCATGTCCTGGATGGCTCAAGAAAGTGTTGTTCTCGCTCATCCGGTATTTGTGTCCATCGTCGCACGCAGTCCAGCAGACGTAGCCGGTCTCCCTGTTTGTTTTGTGCGGACATGGCAGATAACGCCGCCTGTATCTGATGGATTACCTGATTCAGTAAATCTTCATAAATGATACTGGTGCCTAAAGGGATAATCCAATGATCTTCTTCCATGTTCAGTAATTGCCAGCTATGCTGACGGCAAAAACCCAAGCTCAAAGATATTCGCAAACGGGTTGTGACGTCATTCACATGCTCATGCAGGAGAAACCTCAGGTAGCGGCTCACGCTCTCCCGACAGATATGACACACCAAACAACCGGTTTGCCGCAACGCCTCCCTTATAAAAACCTCAGTCAATTCCATCTGCGTCATGACCGTTCAACCATTTTTCTTACCAATTTTGACTTATGTGCTTTCAACCGCTGCATCAGAGTCTTACTATCTGCGTTTCCAATCTTATCTAAAGATAGGATGCCATATCGCATTAACCTTTCGCGATATTTTCGCTTCCGTACTCATGGTCGTAAACCAGAGAGGATGCTCCGACATGATGTGGAAACGGTTGATACAGTTTACAGGCTGGATAAAAGCAGAGAAGACCACTTAATAAAAAGGGCCAACAGGTGGTTGTACTCCCAATTTACTGCGGTAAAAGAATATGTCGCCCACCATTTCAAGTACTGCGATTCCTGCTATTACCCTGCGCCAATATCAATAATCATTGCAGGAGTCATTAGCCATATCAGGCAATTGATGGCGGACTCCATCACCTCATTGAGAACATCAAATATATCAGTACGAAAACAGCCCACCTCTCTCTATCCCTCCCTTTGATGGGGGAGGGATGGGTGGGGTGGTTTTCATGCCTCGTGGTGTCCCACAGGGACATGAAGATTAGTACCAGCATTTATTGAATATGAATCTATAGCCCCTTTTTCAAGGGATTATCAAAGATCGCAGCGCGACCGAGCTCGGCTTCGATCTCCAATAACCTGTTGTACTTGGCAATCCTCTCACTGCGGCAGGCAGAGCCTGTCTTAAGCTGACCACCACCCATGGCCACGGCAAAGTCGGCAATGAAGGTATCCTCCGTCTCGCCTGAGCGGTGCGAGATAACATAACCCCACCCTGCCTTGCGACAGAGATTAATTGCCGCCATTGTTTCAGTAACGGTGCCGATCTGGTTGAGTTTGATCAGAACAGCATTAGCCGTCTTCTCCTGGATACCGCGATCGATGAAACTGGTATTCGTGACGAAAATATCATCTCCGACGATCTGTATCTTATCCCCCTGGGTAGCGGTCTGGAGCCGGAATCCTTCCCAGTCGGTTTCCGCAAGTCCATCCTCAATGGAAACAATAGGGTATTTTCCCACCCATGTCTTATAAAAGGCGACCATTTCTTCACTGTTCTTCTTCCCCTGTCCCGACTTTGCAAGGTCGTAGATCCCGTCCTTATAAAAGGAACTTGCCGCCGGGTCCAGCGCAATGGAAATATCTTTGCCCGGCTTGAATCCCGCCGCTTTAATTGCTTCGACAATCACCTCGCATGCCTCATCGTTGCTCTTGAGATTAGGAGCAAATCCCCCTTCATCCCCGACACCGGTAGAATATCCCTTTTTGCTGAGAATTCCCCTCAGGGCATGGAAGGTCTCCACGCCATACCGTAAGGCTTCGGAATATGTAGGAGCACCGACAGGCATCACCATAAACTCCTGGAAATCTACACTGTTGTCTGCATGCATTCCCCCGTTAAGGATATTCATCATCGGGACAGGAAGTCGGATTGCACCCTGTCCTCCCAGATAAGCATAGAGCGGAAGATCTGCGGCAAGTGCAGCTGCTCGCGCCACGGCCATGGAAACACTCACAATCGCGTTCGCTCCAAGTTTTCCTTTATTGGGCGTACCGTCAAGCGTAATCATGAGATGATCGATCTCCGCCTGCCGGGATGGATCCATATCAATCAGCACCGGGGCGATCATCTCATTAACCCGGGCTATCGCCTTCATTACCCCTTTTCCTCCATAGCGTCCCTTGCCGTCCCGCAACTCAAGGGCCTCATTCTCTCCCGTTGATGCACCGGAGGGGCATGAAGCCGAAGCGGTGAGACCGTTATCCAGGGTTACGTAAGTTTTGACAGTGGGATTCCCCCGTGAATCGAGAATTTCCATCGCACGTATTGATTTAATTTTCCGAATCATATCTCTTCCCTCCTGATAATCAATTCTCTTTTCATTATTTTTTACGGCATTCTCCTATGATGCCCTCGAGCCTTTCGGCCACAGTGGTAAATCGAACACACTCCTCAGCTACAACCTCTGCTTGCTCTCTTCGCCTGGTGTAAGCCGCCTGTATCGCCCCGTGAGTCGCCTTAATTGTATCTGACATGCGTTCGTCAAGAAGAGTACTGAAGTTGCGAAAGGCGCGATTAAGATTCTGCAGAGTAGCCCACCTGAGATTCTCCACATTTTGAGTGACAAGCGATTCAATATCTTCCCTTAAACGCTTCCTGATCTGTAGTCGCCTCACACCAGGGGGAAGCATCTTTGTGACCAGGCCTTCCGGGAGAGGGCTGAAAAAGTGCTTCCTTTCCTGAGTTACCCAGTATGGTTCCCTCGTCATTTCAAAGGTGTCCGAACTTTTCGGGGCGTGATAGGGTATTTCGAAAAGTTCTGCTGCCGTCTTCCGAATCGTCTCTATCAGTTCATCTGCGCGCTTCTGATGAGGATTCAGTGTCTCATGCACGTGCGCATCAAAGATCTTCGACATCTCAAACAGTTCTTCTTCAAAAAAAGTGGGGATTGCATCAGATAATGCCTTCCTCGCTCTGTTCATATCAGGGTGTTCTCTCAAAACCTGTTCCATAATCCCTTCAAGATATGTTCGTGCCTTCTGACGGAGCAGCACTGACTGATTCTCAAGAAATTCCAGAGACCGCTTCCTGTCCCCGCGGAGCATATCACCGGCTATTACTTTCTGATGTTCGGCCTCGTTTATTTTTTCCTCGAATATACGCTGGCACTCCTCCAGTTTTTCTAAAGGCATCTGCATTGACCGGATCGCGAGATGAACCTGCATAAGCACGTCCGTGAGTGAGAATGTCCTCCACCTTCCTGAACAATGCACTCTCCAATGCGGTATTTTTTTCTTTCACCAGGAATTCAAGCAAGTGATCCTCAACGTTCGCCATGCCACTGGCAATCCACTCGTTTCTATCCCGAGATATTCTCGCCTCGATCCCCAGCCGGGCGGAAACGCAGAATAATGGGATGTCACCACTCAACCCCACCTGCTCGTGGAGTATTTTTTTGAAGAAGCGCACAGATTCCCGTTTCTCTTCATCGGTAAGATAATCCACTTTGTTCAGGATGAAGAACAGCCTGGGCACCCTGTTCATTACCTTTCTCAGAAAATCCAGCTCCACTTCGCTGATAGGCGGGTCCGCTGAAATCAGAAACAGCGCAGCATCACACTGGGGGAAAGGCCAGGGTAGCCTCTGTGTTATGTCTGTATGTTGAACCGATTCCGGGAGTATCTATCAGGACAACGCCTTTTTGCAGGATCGGTGTCTGATAAAACACATCAACCTGAGCGATCCCGAGACGGTTGTGGGGGTTTGATTCTTCAGTTACATACCGTGAAAGAAATTCGGAGATCTGCTCATGACGCGGCCCTACTGCCTCTTCTCTCACCGTCCCATCGTGACTTAAGGCACGGACAAGAAGGGAACTGCCGAACTGTATGAAGGTGGGGATTGCGGTTAGTGGCAACACAGAAGATGGGAGTAGCGCATCACCCAAAAGGGCATTCAGAAAAGTGCTCTTGCCCCGCTTGAATTGCCCCAGCACGGCAAGGTGAAACCGACCCGCGTGAAGCCGTTTCTCCAGCTCACGCATCTTCTTAACATCAACGGCAAATTTTGCACCGAGTTCGTGCGCGAGTATACACTGAATCGACTCATGAATCAGATCAGACAAGCCTATCTTCGAATCGGGTGAAACAAAATCCGGTTGTTTTTCATCAGTGCGCACAGATGTATCTATATCATCCATTTGCATATGACGTATCTCTTTTCAGCGATGACTATTCCCCTCTTCTTCTTACTTACAAAGTCTATACACACGCGCTGTCACCGTGAGTAACTCATCAGCCTGAGGTGCACAGATGACACGTATCGTTCAGTAACACGAGGGTGAAATCACCTCTCTCTGCATCGAAGACATTAATGGCACTGGTGTCCTGTCTCAACTTCCAGAATCGGTCGTTTCCCAAACCAAGTACGCCAAGCAAGATCACGCGATTGACGACAGTGTGAGCCACGATAACCACAACTTGCCCCTCATGGTGAGCAGTTATTTCATTCACAGCATCCAATGCACTTGCCCGGACATCAGCGAGGGTCTCTCCACCGGGAATAGCTACTCTGTGCGGAGCAGTGTACCATAGATCCCCTTCCACTGCCCAGCGATCCCTTACTTCATCGGGTGTCAAACTCTGCCACTGTCCATAATCAATATCATTCAGACCGGAATGAACACGAACCGGCAGTCCGAAATTTCTGGCAATTGCCTCTGCTGATTTGACGGCCCGCGAGAGAGGGCTGGAGTAGACGGCCACGGGATTCCATTCCTGGGCAATACGCCCCCCCGTCGCTTTCGCCTCCATGATGCCGGTTTCGTCCAGCGGGACATCAGCACGACCACGAAAACGCTCAATGCGATTCCATTCTGTCCGACCATGCCTCACCAGGATGACACGTCCCATCGATCACCTCTGATGATTCCAGCGATCTCGTCACACCCACGGCGCTCCCAATTAGTAGATCATCCTGTGGAGCAAAATAATTGCGGGAGCCGTCACCACGGACACAACCGACATCAGCTTAATCAGTATGTTCATCGAAGGTCCTGAAGTATCCTTGAAGGGATCACCAACGGTATCACCGATCACACTCGCCGTGTGCGC
Source organism: Deltaproteobacteria bacterium (assembly GCA_016874835.1). GTDB lineage: Bacteria > Desulfobacterota > Syntrophia > Syntrophales > UBA2185 > VGTB01. The sequence continues at coordinate 23,711 of VGTB01000019.1, forward strand.
ATCAGAACCTTTACCGCCAAAATTACCCTTTTCAATGTACTTCTTCGCATTATCCCAGGCACCACCGGCGTTAGCCATGAAGATGCCGAGCAACACACCGGAAAGCGTCGCACCTGCCAGAAATCCTCCGAGAGCCTGGGGGCCAATGAATATCCCCACCAGAACCGGAGTCACGACGGCAGACACACCGGGGATAATCATCTTTTTCAGTGCTGCCTTCGTGGCGATATCGATACAGCGATTCGTGTCCGGAGGCGACGTGCCCGCTAAGAGGCCGGGTATTTCCTTAAACTGACGCCGTATCTCGTTCACCATATCAAACGCGGCATCTCCCACCGCGGTCATAATTAACGCAGCAAGCAGACAGGGCAACAATCCGCCGAGAAAAACTCCCGTTATTACGTGTGCTTCGGTTAGGTCAAGGACAAAGTTTTCAAAACCGGGAAATGTTTTTACTATGCTCACATAGGCAGCAAACATCGCGAGAGCGGTTAACGCCGCTGAACCAATCGCAAAACCCTTCCCGATCGCCGCGGTCGTGTTGCCCACCGCATCTAACCCGTCCGTAATTTCCCTGGTCTGCGGGGGCAGGTGCGCCATCTCTGCAATGCCTCCGGCATTGTCAGCGATGGGCCCGTAACTGTCCACAGACATCGTCATGGCAACCGTCCCTAACATCCCCACCCCGGCAATGGCGATTCCATACAGACCCGCACAGATGTAGGAAATCCAGATCGCAACACCAATGAAAAACACCGGCAGGGCAACGCTCTCATACCCGACGGCCAGACCGGTAATAATGTTCGTCGCCGCTCCTGTCTGTGAGGCCGAGGCGATCCTCACAATAGGACCACGGGCAGTATAATACTCCGTGATACCCCCTATCAACATCCCAATGATAATCCCCAGAATGACCGCCCAGAACGGCCCTAACTTGCTGATCATGCCGAGGCTTTTTAAGTACTCATCAGTCATTCCGGCAGTCGAATACCTGACGACAAAGTATGAGGCGATAATGAAAAGGATACCCGCAATATACAGAGAGTTGCTGAGCGCTGCCTGTGGCTTCATCCCTTTGAGAAAATTGAAGATGCCGATACCGATAATCGAAGTGATGAGCCCCGCCATGACAAGCAGCATGGGGAGAGCCATCCACACTATTTTCAGTTCCCCCATCGTCGCACCGATTGCAATTGCTGCGATCACCGAACCACAGTAGGATTCATAGAGATCCGCCCCCATACCGGCAATGTCACCCACATTGTCACCGACATTATCGGCAATCACACCGGGGTTTCTCGGATCGTCTTCCGGAATACCCGCTTCAAGTTTCCCCACCAGATCAGACCCCACATCGGCTGACTTAGTGTAAATACCACCACCAACACGGGCAAAAAGCGCCACCGAAGAGGCACCCAAGGCAAAACTGTTAATCACCGCAGGATCCTTTCCTGAGAAAAAGTAGAAAAAAATGCCCATGCCGAATAACCCGAGACTGGCAACAGATAACCCCATGACAGACCCGCCGAAGAAGGCGACCGTGAGTGCTTTGCTCTCACCAAACTCTGTCGCAGCCTGGGCTGTCCTCGCGTTTGAATACGTAGCCGCCTGCATTCCGAACACCCCAGCCGTTAAAGAACATATCGCACCCGACAGATAGGCAACGGACGACATCTTCGACTCCAACGCCCAAAAGAGTATGAAGAAAACGACGGCCATAAATATTGCGATAATTATATACTCCCTTTTCAAAAATACCATGGCGCCATCATGAATCATATTCATGATATTCACCATGGTCTTATTCCCCGGAGAAAATGACATGACATACTTATAAATTACAAACGCCAAGATTAATCCGAGTACTCCCAACAACACCGAATAATTTACAAGACTCGCAACGAAAATCACTGGTTCTTCATATTTTACCATAACCTGTACCTCCTGTTTCTCTTGCCTCCTGAAGTTTGAAGAGAATTTTTAGCCGTTTGTATCGCAAACATCCTAAAGGGCAACTATGGATTGAGACAGACCGGTGAAATACTTTTTGTAAGGTGCTGCATGAGGTATTTGAGATTGGCTCTGATAATTAAAAAATCTGTTCTCTACTACAGCCACCATAAAAAAACTCCTGCAAGTATTACCTCGGCAGGAGTTTATATTTTTTTCACCGTCCGTTACTCCCACCAAGGGCGTTTTCCTTAATAGGAGTTATCAGCCTGATAGGCATTTGTCCGGTGAACTCCATCACCACTTGAGAATTCGACATAGCCCGAATCTTTTTTCTTTTGGTTATATCCCACATGATTTTAAAATTGTCAATAAGCATTATAAGCATAAGCATTATAAGCATTAAGCATTATAAGAACCCTCTCTGTGAACAATTTGTACACCCCGCACCACACCATGATGAATTTACGATCCTTCTGTCATATGCGAACACTTATCCCTGGTCACCTTTGTCGTTGCAAGGGCAAATTCTATGGCAATCTCATAAATATACGGATCGCCATGCTTTACTCACGGTGACAAATTGCTATCACTGGATTTGCGCCTTAATAAAATTGACAGCATTTTTAAAGATTGCCAGACCCATCCCCTCTTCAGGGAGCTTTTCCCTGGTCCAGCGGGGATGGTTGGTGAAGTGGAGATATGCCTCGGGATGGGGCATGAGGCCGAATATCCTACCGGTTCCATCGCAGATACCGGCTATCCCGTCAACCGAACCATTGGGGTTTGCGGGATACCCCGTGGCAACATCTTTATATTCCGCGTGGCTGTATTGAACGACAACCAGGTTATCCCGGTGTAACTTCTCCAGGACAGCTTCATCCCGGGTAATGAATTTCCCCTCACCGTGCCTTACGGGAAGGTAGATCCCTTTCACGTTTTTCGTGAATATGCTGGGGGAATCCTGATTCACTCTGAGGTACACCCAGCGATCTTCAAATCTTCCTGAATCATTATAGGTAAGGGTCACGGTCTGATTCCGATAATCATCGTCAAAACCGGGGAGCATCCCCAGCTTTACAAGTAATTGAAAGCCATTGCACACACCCAGGATCAATTTTCCCTGTCTGATAAATCGTGCAAACTGCTCATACAGGTTTTCTTTTCCCCCTTTGATGGGCGCGTGTAAAAGCCGGTTCGCCGCCGCTTTGGCCGCACCTAAATCATCTCCGTCCAGAAACCCCCCCGGCAGATTGAGAAAATGGTAATCGTCAAGACTCTTTTCCCCGTGAAGAAGCTCACTGATGTGAACGATGTCCACTATGTCAGAACCTGCGAGGTGGCAGGCATGGGCCATTTCCATCTCACAGTTTGTTCCGTTTCCCGTAATGACGATTGATTTAACCTTCTTCGACATACCAAATGAACTTTAAGATTCACGCAGTTGCATGGCAAGGTTCAGATTCCTGAGAATGAATCCAACTTTTGCCGATAAAACCGAGTTTAAAAATCCAGTGGCTTCTGCCATGCCGCCTTTAAGTCATCGATATTCTCCTCAATAATCCTATTTCCCCTGATCCCATTTACTTTCAGCAGTCTTTCGGAAAGCACCGTTCCCACAAGGCTCATGGTAATTTCCTTCATAACTCTTTCAAAAGAATCTCTGGCGTGAGGAGAAACGGTCACGACAAACCTGCTCTGGGTCTCCGAGAACAGGAGTGTGTCATCGCGGTCAACTCCCTCCGAGGGAACCCGGCCAAGATCGATCAACATTCCCAGTCCTCCCGCAAAGGCAGTCTCTGCAAAAGCAACTCCCAGTCCTCCGTCGGAACAGTCGTGGCAGGAAGCAACAAGCCCCGCCTGCATAGCCCTGCCCAGGGCCTCATACAGAACTTTTGCCTTTTGTGCATTTACCTTCGGCACCCTGTTTCCAATACAGCCGTGATGGGCGTACCATTCGGATCCTCCCATTTCAGGGTACGTTTTCCCCAGCACATACACCAGATCACCCGCACGCTTCGCATCCATCGTCACCGTTTTTCTTACATCCTCAATCTTCCCGATTACGGAAAACAGGAGCGTCGGCGGTATGGATATCTTCACATTCTCGATGTGATAGTCGTTTTTCATGCTGTCTTTCCCCGAAATGCACGGAACCCCATATGCTGTTGTGTACTCATAGAGCGCCTTGTTCGCCCGCACTAACTGCGCCAGTTTATACTCCCCGTCGGGAGTCTTCTCCGATCGTACCGGGTCGCACCAGCAGAAGTTATCCAGCCCTGCCATCCGCTCAAGAGTCCCGCCCACGGCGATCGCATTCCTGACGGCTTCATCAATGGCACACGCCACCATGTGGTACGTGTCAATGTCACCATACCGCGGGCAGATACCGTTGGCGACGACAACTCCCTCAAAGGATGTCAGAACAGGCCGGATCACCGCGGCATCACTGGGGCCGTCATTACTCACACCGACAAGCGGTTTTATCACACTCCCTCCCTGAACCTCATGGTCGTACTGTCTCACCACAGATTCCTTGCTGCAGATATTCAGTCGGGAGAGCATTTCCTTCAAGGCCTTACCCATATCATCAGGCACGGGGAAATCAGGCTCTTCATGCCCGGGCGGTAACCACTTCGCCCGCAACCGCATCTGGGGAACACCGCTATGAAGAAAATTCATTTCCAGGTATGCTACCGTATTGTTCCCGTAACGGACATGAAACATTCCGGAATCGGTATATCTGCCCAAGGCTGTCGCCTCAACGTCCATTTTCCGGGCGAGCGCGAGGAATTCCTGAAGCCTGTCCGGCGCCACCGCCAACGTCATCCTCTCCTGAGACTCGGAGATGAGAATCTCCCAAGGCTGGAGACCGGCATATTTCAACGGCGCCTTCTGCAGGTCAAATTCACACCCCCCCGACAGGCGGGCCGTCTCACCAACAGATGACGAAAGACCACCGGCGCCATTGTCGGTAATACACCGGTAGAGCCCGCGGTTCCTGGCAATCAGGAGAAAATCGGTCATTTTCTTCTGGGTGATGGGATCGCCAATCTGGACCGCCGTCACCGGAGATCCTTCATGAAGCTCCTCCGAGGAAAATGTCGCTCCGTGGATACCATCCTTCCCGATCCTCCCGCCGGCCATGACAATTATGTCCCCGGGTTTTATCTCTTTTGCCTCCGAAGGCTCACCCTGAATAAACGAAGGCATAATTCCTCCGGTTCCGCAATAGACCAAGGGTTTCCCCAGAAACCGCTCATCGAACACGATGCACCCGTTTATTGTGGGGATTCCGCTCTTATTCCCGCCGTGCTCGACACCTTCCCGCACACCTTCATATATCCGCCGGGGGTGGAGTATCCTCCGGGGAAGCGGTTTATCATATGTCGGTGGCGCAAAACAGAAGACATCGGTATTGAAAATGAGTTTCGCACCTTTGCCGGTACCAAAGGGATCCCTGTTCACTCCTACAATGCCCGTAAGCGCACCGCCATAGGGATCGAGGGCTGAGGGGGAATTGTGCGTCTCCACTTTGAAGACCAGGTTATAGTCATCATTGAATTTGATAACGCCGGCGTTATCGACAAACACTGAAAGACACCAGTCATCCCCCCCTAAACGTTCCCTGATTTCTTGTGTGGATCTCTTGATAAAAGTCTCGAAAAGGGAATTGATTTCTTCTACGGCGCCGTGCTCGCTCTCATACACGATCCGGGCATTGAATATTTTATGTTTGCAGTGTTCAGACCATGTCTGGGCGAGGCACTCCAGCTCGGCATCCGTCATTCTCCCGCCAAGGCCGGCGCCCTGCCTTCTCTTCAATACCGCCGGATCCCTCAGATAGTCGCGGAGGGATTTCATCTCGTCCAGATTCAGGGCCAGAACCCGCTCATTGCTGATCTTCAGCAGCTGCTCATCATCGACATCAAGATCGATCTCCTCAACAGCCAAACTGTCCTCACCGACGACACGCGGTACATATGGGGGCATCCCCTTTTCCCTGTCCCAATTCCTTCCCTCAACAATTACGTACCGTTCGATGAGATCGTTTGCCAGCAGGCTCGAGGCAATTTTCTCAACTTCTTCGCTGCTTATCGAACCTTTAATAATATATTGCCGCGATGTGTACACACCAAAAAGCCTGCCGGATACATCTTGCAAAAGCAATTCAATCGCCTCGCGGGCAGTCTTCCCGACGTTATCAGTGACACCGGGCCTGAACCCCACCTCAATCATCCAATCGAACCCTCCGGCGATACCGGTATTAATCGCATAATCCTGGATAATGGGATCGGAAAGAGGCCCCCGGACAACCAGCTCAAGCTCGTCCCGGGTCAGATTACCGTCAATGGTATGCACATCAACGGTTTTCACGGACTCAACGTTGATCCGTAAATGCTCGATTATTCGCCTCTTGACCTTTTCACCGAGGGCATC
>VGTB01000020.1 GCA_016874835.1 Deltaproteobacteria bacterium
CGGTATTGCTTATCGTGGCGGGGTGGTTCACTGCGCAGTGGATCGGTCTTGCAGTGGGTTTTGCTTCGCTTATCGTGGCGGTTCTCTTTTCCTGGTACTGTTATCGGAAGATAGGCGGCTATACCGGCGATACTTTAGGCGCCGTCTGTGAAATCACGGAGATTATTCCCGCCCTGGTGGCTGTAGCCTGGGTTCACGGGCAGAGTGGACTCTAATATTATGATCTGTATTTTTCTTTGACGTGGAAATTTGCACCAGATACGTTACGTAGCACCTTTTAGTTCGTAATCCACAAATGTCATCAGATCCAATTTTAGTTGTGCTGCGAAATGAGGGCGCTTTTGCGATGTGGGACTACCTTGTAATCAAAGGGATATGATAAACTTATTTTTTTATTAGAGTTGCTCGAAATAATCCTCTTCAATTATTCCAGTTCCTATAAGCTTTTTGCAGTCTTCTGGGTTCTCTGTTAGCAATTTCTCTAGTACCCTGCGCAATAATATTGCATCTTCAGGAAATTCAGAAGCTCCATACCATTCATCGGCTAATCTGTAAGAAATAGCTTTTGCAAAAGTTTTTAAATTACACATTCAATTTCCTTAAAATAAATTTTTCCTAAATTTTAACATTATTTCAATTTTACTAACAATTTCTGTTAGTAACCTTACTTTAAAACACGGAATTAATCAGTACCTTTATCGTCCCTGTTTACTTTGTTCCATGTTACTAATAATCCTTAATAAAATAAATACACTTTTCACGAGTACCAGTCAATCGCAGATTTCTGGAACGCTTTTGTCTTTCCTTGAATGGAAAGATGAACGGTTATCTTTATATATTTCAACTTTAAATAAATGAGATGAACCTGCGAGATGATTTCAATCTCTGCATCCTTGCGATAGAAAAACAGACGTAATGATAAACACATCAAATTGAAAGATACCCATCAGGGGCCAGACTGGTTGCCAGCATCACCATGTTTATATCGCGATGAGCCTTCCAGCTCTCCGCGTTTCTATTCTTAGGCTCATGCCAATACTTCTCAATGATGTCACCCAGAGGTACATACCTCAATAGGTCTTCAGCCCTTGACTGGAGACTGTGTTTCATTTTGAAATTGTGTGGAGTCTGCCAGATCAGTCCTAGTAATTTCTCTATTGCGTGCAATCCGATAGATAAACCCAGTTCCCGAAATGCAAGCCGGTAATCGGCAGGAAGCGTCAATGGATTTCTTCTTTCATAAGAAAGTAATCCGATCCGGGCGGCATCCAGGAGAATATCTGGAAGGTCGACTTGTTCAACATCTTCGTTTACTATCAATTGAGTCAGTTTGTATGCGGCACTCAAGAGCTCGCCAAGACCAAGAGGGTCATCCGTTGCCCAGCTTTCCCCTTTGCACATATCGGCCATGTCTGTGATTTCTTCACTGAGGTCGAGATCCCTGGATTTGGGGGAATCTTTCGCTGCCGTTGCCTGAAGTTGGAGGTACGTGATGAAACCGTCCAAGGGATCGTGATGTCCCATTGATGAGACAAGAGGACAGGTGAGGTCAATGCTCATTTTCCAGTACATGCGTTTCTGATGTCTGAACGAGTAACTATAGGTAAACCCGGCATGAGCCGTTTTCGCAAGCTCAATCGCCCATCTGTTGTAGGTTGACTCGCCGGTGACCTGGCTTACACGATTGAGGGCGTGCATCCATTTCGTCAGGTAGTGGTAGTATTGCCCGTCCCGATCCCATTCCAACTGTGCATCGTAAAGTTCGTCGGGCCTGCGTTCGTTCATTTTCTTGCCGATTCTCAAACCACCTCTGGTGGGATGCATTCTCCCTTCCTGCTCATCGAGGCCACTGATCCAGCCGGCGCGCGGATCGTCGTTGCGATGTCGTCCTAATACATTATGAACCTGATTGACGAGGTGCAGCGCGAGCTGTATGTAGTGCGAATCACCCGTTTGGTGGTAAAGCTCCAGGAAGTTACAGACGGCGAATGCGTCCGTCCATAGGTAACGGCATGGAGCCACCTTATCCGATAGCAGACCGGTCAGGTCGGCAAATTCCATCATGATTTCCCGGACTATCGATGTGGAGGCGTTTTGTCCCATCTTGATCCCACGGGTATGTTTACCATTCATGATCGTCCCGTGCATCAAGGGCGACATCTTTGCTCAGTTTCTTTCCGATGTCTGTCACCCTTGAACTGACAAGTGCCGCCAGATTCTTCATAAACACGTAGCCGATGTGCGGAACCTGATCGAAAAGCTTGAATAGATCCGCATTTCTCAGGTATATTTCCTCCGTCTTTTCCGCGCAAACGGCGGATGCCGTATATTGATAGGGTTCCACCAGAGCAGACCATCCGAAGACTTCTCCTTCCACGGCGGTATGAATCTTGACATAGATGGTTGGAGCCTCAAAGTGCTGGACAACGATGTTCACCTTACCGTTGCGGCAAAGGTGCAACTCGCTTGCGGGAGTTCCCTGCTGGAAGCAGACTGTGCCTTTGTTCAGGCTTCGCTCCTGGCACAGCGGCACGATTCTGTTCAGTTCGTCATCGTTTAAACCATGGAACAGCTTGTAGGTTTTCAATTCCTGGATCGTCGTCATGATTCCCTCCTTTCTTTGTGGTTTTGTGGATCAGTTGCGGTTCGATCTTGCCGAAGGGATTTGATAAGACTTTTCCTTATAGTTCATTTAAGTGTAGGAAATGGTGCCTGGCATGTCAATACAATTCAACGGTAATGATACCGATAAGCTGTGATTAATTGTCGACAAGCGCCTTGAACATAGTTAAACTATCACGCCTTCTTTTCTGTAATCGTCATAATAGAGAGAGGACATGGAAAGTCGTGGGCATTTACGGTGGTTCAATCAGGGTTATCACTGCGGCATTGATGATTACCGGGACAACAGTTGGTATCGGGATCCTTGGGTTACCGGTTAAGACCGGTATCGCCGGTGTCGTGCCGTCGATTATCGCCACTTTTTTTGTCTGGGCAGTGATGCTTACCACTGGCTGGGTCATTGCCCGTGACGTGATGGTCGAAGGCGGTGGCATTGATTATCACTCCTTTGTCAGGCGGCGCCTTGGCCTTGTTGGCACAGCAATTACTGTTCCAGCCTATCTCGTTTTGCTCTATGGCATCATCGCTGCCCACCTCGGTGCGGGAGGACAGGTGCTCTCCTCGATAAGCGGTAATGTTCTTACGCCCGCTGCCGGCATCGCTGTCTTCTTTGTTTTTTCGACGGCAACGGCGCTCACAGGTTTACGTCTGGTGGAGCGCATAAATAGCGTGCTTCTGACAGGCCTTTTTCTCGTCTTCGTGCTGATTATTATTACCTCTCTCCGTGGCGCCGACCCGGTTCGATTCCTCCATATGGATTGGAATTTTCTTGTTTCCACGGTGCCCATTATCGTCTGTGCCCAGGCTTACCAGATTATTATTCCTGCCGTGTGCCGCACCCTTGACCATGAACCAAGGCTTGTAATGCGCGCTCTGGTTGTGGGCACCCTTATTCCCTGTGTCCTCAATATATTGTGGATACTTGCCGTTGTAGGCGCCCTTCCTCTTGTCGGGCAGTATTCCCTTTTGGAGACCTTGATGGCTGGTGAACCTGCTACGATTCCTCTGGCAGCGGTGCTTCATTCCCCAATTATGGGGACACTGTCGCTTGCGTTCTCCATCATCGTTCTTTTTACCTCTTATGTGCTCCAGTCTACGGCGATTATTGGCTACTTCGAGGATATCCTTCCCCTTGAACCGGGGCGCTCGCGCTGGATGTGGTCAATTGGTTTGGCATTCCTGCCTCCCCTTGTCGTGGTCTTTATCTATCCGGCGCTGTTTCTCAAGGCGCTTGACATTATCGGAGGGATCAGCATTATTTTCCTTTTTGGTATCATCCCGGGTATCATTATGTTTCGCGACCACCGCGCCCAGGATCGTTCTATAATTTTACCCCTTTTGCTGCTTCTTTCAAGCTTCATTCTTTTTGCAATCGAAGTCGCTCAGGAAACAGGCCTTTTGAGGATTGCACCGGAGGTTGAATACTGGCCGGTGGGAAAATGAAAAAAATTTGGCGGCACCGTGACACTATCCAATATATGAAAATCACTGAAATCAAAGTAAAGAGCATCCTGTCTCGATCCCGGGTGTATGACTATGCCCTGAACCCCTATGTGGGTTGCCAGCATGGGTGTGTCTATTGTTACGCAAAATTTATGAAGAGGTTTACGGGACACCGGGAGAAATGGGGCGAGTTTGTCGATGTAAAAATAAATGCCCCTGAACTATTGGCCCATGAGGTGAAGAGAAAAAGAATCGGGAGGGTATGGATAAGCGGGGTGTGCGATCCCTATCAGCCTCTGGAAAAAAGGTATATGATCACGAAGAGGTGTCTTGACATCCTGGTGGAACAGGGGTGGCCTCTCACAGTCCAGACCAAATCGGCTCTTGTCATGAGGGACATCGAGACTCTGAAGAGAGCGCACGATTGTGAGGTCGGCTTTACCATAACCACGGCGGATGAGAAAATAAGGAAGATCTTTGAACCGGGAGCGTCACCATTGGGCGAGAGGATTGATGCTTTGGCGGTTCTTCATTCCCGGGGGGTGAGAACGTACGCCATGATAGCCCCCATTCTTCCGGGCTCGGAGGAACTGGTGAGCATGTTGAAGGGTAAAGTGAATTATATGATCCTTGACAGGCTGAACTATCATTACGCGGATTGGGTATTCAAACAGTACGGGCTGCCGCTGGCCAGCGAAGACTGCTTTTTTTCACAAAAGGGCGGAGAGTTGAAAAAATCCTTTGAAAAAGAGGGGATTCCCTGTCAGGTCATATTCTAAGATGCGTTCCACGCACTGCCGAATTCCACAGGTCATGTTAATTAATTTGTGGAAATTAGTTGCCGCGCTGCGCGATGACAGTTTGTTATCACAGGAAGTGTGGCAGGCGGGTAACCTCATAAGTCACCCGCCTGAAGTACAATGCAGGCAAACAAAAATCGGGATACTGCAACACCTTGCATTAGCCGGGAGAGCGAGGCTTCTATACGTCCAGACAGAACATGGTATGGGTTCCGTTTATACCTTTAATCACTCTGAGTTTGTCGTAGACGAATGCAACCATGCCGGAAGCGTCATCAGCCTGTGCCTCTGCGACCACATCGTAGAGGCCGGATACTAAATACACATTCTGTACGCCTTTGAGCTTCTTCACCTTGTTTGCGACCGCCCTGTCCGCACCAGGCGTTGTGTTAATTAAGATCAGTGCTTTTGTCATGATACTTTCCTCCTTTTTTCTTTTGGTATCCCTCGTTGATAATGGCGTTGCGCTCCTCTTCCTCTCGCTGCTGTATATTGGCTATTTGACTCCCCGGGTGGATTCCCAGAAGCCTGTCAACCTCAAACACCTGTACATCTTACAGACCTGCGGCTTTACTTCGTGAATACCGCATTGGTAATCGTCAGTGAGAAAGAAGCAATATCTTTTTTTTCTTTTCGCATGGTAGATATGATCAGGGTGATATTCTAAATAGAGCTCTTTTACCTGATCCTCGTTCATTGCAAAATGTCGTGCGAGCACCTCGATATCAGTATTGGTGAAGACCACACGTGGTCTGCAGCAGCAAGCCTTGCATTCCGGTATGAATACATTGCAAGGTGTCTCCTGTCCCATGGTTTTGTCATTACCTCGCTTATGAATTCCCTGCGATTGAGAATCCGATGCGCCTTTGCATTCAACTTTGTTGAAGAGGAATACCCATCCCTTATGGTGTTTCCCTGAAAGTCGAGAACGTGAAGGAGAGCGTGCGGGGGACATCTGTGATAGAGTATCTTAGGAGATGGCGATATCTTGCTGCATCTCTGGAACGTGTGTCTTTTCTTGTATAGTTTAAATGCGCGAGAGGTATGTGTCAAGGGTAAACGTTGCGTTGCGTTCTATTCGCTCATCCTGAGGGATTTTCATGTAACCAGGAATATTGTTGACATGTGGCGGGAATGGGGGTATGTGCCATGGAACATGAGAGAGAATGCGTAGCGGAGGAATACAGAATGAGGAAGTCTTACAGAATCGCCGTGATTCCGGGAGACGGAACAGGTCCTGAGGTTGTGGCGGAAGGATTGAAAGTCCTCGAGGCCGCATCGGCAAATTTCGACTTCGGACTTGATCTGCACCATTACGACCTGGGTGGTGAGCGCTACAAGCGCACCGGCGAGGTAATGAGCGATGAAACACTGGAAGAGTTGAGGAAGTATGATGCGATGTATCTGGGAGCCATAGGTCACCCCGATGTAAAGCCGGGCATCCTGGAACAGGGGATTCTGCTTAAGATTCGTTTCCGCCTTGACCAGTATATAAACCTGAGACCGGTCAAGCTGTATCCGGGTGTGGACACCCCGTTGAAGGACAAGGGACCGGAGGACATTGATTTTGTGGTCGTGCGGGAGAACAGTGAAGGTCTGTATGCGGGAGCGGGAGGAATCCTTAAGAGAGGGACTCCCGACGAGGTGGCAATTCAGGAATCCATCAATACGCGCAAAGGTGTGGAGCGATGCGTGAGATTCGCGTTCGAATACTGCCGCAAGCGCAACAAAATGAAGAAAGTGACTCTTTGCGGAAAGACGAATGTTCTTACCTTCGCCTTCGATCTGTGGGAGAGAACATTCTACGAAGTGGCGAAAGAATATGCCGATATCAAAACGGACTACGCCCACGTGGATGCCGCCTGTATGTGGATGGTGAAGAATCCCGAATGGTTCGACGTGATCGTGACGGATAACATGTTCGGGGACATTATCACCGATCTGGGAGCGATGATCCAGGGAGGAATGGGAATTGCCGCCGGGGGCAATATAAATCCCCGGGGAGTTTCCATGTTCGAGCCTATCGGTGGATCGGCGCCCAAATACACGGGACTGAACGTGGTCAACCCGCTTGCCGCTATTATGGCCGGTCAGATGATGCTGGAGATCTTGGGGGAAGATGCCGCGGCATTGGCCGTTGAGAAGGCTGTGATGAAGGTGGTAGGGGAAAAAGTGAAAAGCCTCTCTGCGGGGAAAATGGGCTATTCCACAAAAGAGGTAGGCGACCTAGTGGCCGGTTTGATTTAGGATCAGGAAGACCCCGATGGTAAAGAAAAAGAATGGATATTTTACGGGAGTTGTAATATATAACAAAAATGTAAAAAAATGAAAGTAATATGAGGAGTATATGAGATTTGACATTGCGAAAGACGGCAGTGGCCTGGTCTACGAGATCCGGCAGATTGTCGGTGTGGCCAACAAACTGAAAGAATATGGCAGGGAAGTGATCTGGGAAAATATCGGCGATCCCATTCACAAAGGCGAGAAGATACCCGAATGGATGAAAGAGGTTCTTATCGAGATCCTCCGGGATGATCTCTCCTACGGGTATTGTCCCACCAAGGGTGTGGATGAAACCCGTGAATTTCTCGCAGACCGTGTGAACAAAATAGGGGGTGTGCAGATAAGTCCCGAAGACATTATCTTTTTCAATGGTCTGGGCGATGCGATTGCCCGGGCATACAGCTCCATCAGGGTTGATGCCCGGATCATCATGCCCGAACCGACGTATTCCACCCATCTTCTGGCGGAAGTGCTCCATGCGTCCTTCCCCCCGAATACGTACCGGATGAATCCATATCGCGACTGGGCGCCGGATCTCCGCGAGCTGGAACAGAAGGTGAGAAGTCATAAGGCCATTGTGGGGATACTGGTGATCAATCCCGACAACCCCACGGGGTTTGTGCATGCACCGGAGGCTCTCAAGCGAATCGTGGAAATCGCCCGGGAATATGATCTTTTCCTGATTTTCGATGAGACCTACATTAACATTGTGTACAATGGGAAGAAAACGGTCTTTCTGTCGGATATTATCGAAGACGTACCCGGTATCAGTATGAAGGGTATCTCCAAGGAATTCCCATGGCCCGGTTCAAGGTGCGGCTGGATGGAAATATATAATACCCACAAGGATGAAAAGTTTGAGCGTTATATCGGTACCATCGTGAACCAGAAGATGTCAGAGGTGTGTTCCACGACGCTGCCGCAGATGGCAATTCCCAAGATTATTACCCACCCGAAGTACCAGGAATACCTGAACGATCGCATTCGTCATTATGAGAGGCTTTCGAACATCGCATACAATATACTCAAGGATGTTCCTTATCTTATCGTGAACAGGAGTAATGGTGCATTCTACATGTCCGTGGTCTTTAACGAAGCATCACTCAATAACAAGCAGACCTTGCCCATCGACCACCCCGAGATCAATGAGTATGTGGAAAAATTAGTGTCCGAACGGATCGAGTTCGATAAACGTTTTGTCTATTATCTCCTGGGTTCCACGGGTATCTGCGTTGTGCCGCTGACTTCCTTCTTCACGTCTACACCAGGATTCAGGATGACCCTGTTAGACAGGGACGAGGATCAGTTTGAGCATGTCGTGAAAACCCTCGCCCAGAAAACCGTTGACTACATTGAATCTTCGCAGTAGGCAATCCCGATGAGAGAGACATGCCGACGCATGTCTCTCTTTCTTCTGTGCATTCCTTTGAATCTTATCTCCTGTTATTTCAATGTGTTGAGCTGTACCGCGAGGAGTGCGGGGTGGGAAATACATTGTCACAATTCATTGAATATGGTACTTACCCGGCGATATTGAATATCGCATCTCATTGACGGAGAGGAAAAGTGTAATGTCTGGTGTGATAGAGGAAACCCTTTCGAAATATGCCAGAGGCCTTGTATTTGTTTACACCGGAGACGGGAAGGGGAAAACAACTGCGGCGATGGGACAGGCACTCCGGGCTGTTGGCCATGGCCTCAGGGTACTGATGCTTCAGTTTATGAAGGGGAGAAAGTACGGCGAGGTACTTGCCGCCGAGAAATATCTTCCCGACATTACGATTCACCAGTGCGGCCTCGACAGTTTTGTCATGAGGAATAAGCCCGCGCCGGTCGATGTCGAGCTCGCACAGCAGGGATTGAACATGGCCCGTCAGGCCCTCTCTTCCGGCGAGTATCATATGGTCATTCTCGATGAGATCATTGTTGCGCTGGATTTTGGTCTGATTTCCGTTCATGAGGTTGTGGAGATGATTCAGAAGAGAAACCCCTCGGTGCATGTGGTCCTGACAGGCAGATACGCCCCGCCGGAGATTGTAGAAATGGCAGACACGGTGAGCGAGGTGTGTGAAGTAAAGCATCACTATTCGAAAGGCATCAAGGAAAGAGCGGGTATTGAATATTGATACGTTTGTATCAATTTCTTAACCTTCGCAGTAAATCCCCTCTTGTTCGTTTATACGGGACGTTTCTGTGCGGCACACGCACTCAGCAATCTGAAAACAATATGACTCAGGATCAGAGAGAAGCTGTGAATAGAATTATCTCCGTGCTGCAAGAGCAGGGAGCCTCGAGAGTCATGCTGATCGATGCGGCAGATGTGGTCGTTGATGACCGGGTTCGTCTGAAGTGTTATGTGCCCCTGTGTGACAGCTATGCCAGGAATCTCATGTGCCCGCCATATGTCCCTTCCGTCGATGCATTCCGCGAGGCCCTCAGGAACTATCATCAGGCGATCCTCCTTCAGGTTTCCGCTCCCCTGAGCATGACGCATGGCAATGTTCCCACGGAGGAAATCTTCCTTCCCGCGAAGAAACTGCACGAACTGGTGAATGCGGGTGAAAAGGAGGCTTTTACTGCGGGGTTTCGCTTCGCTGCCGGGTTCATCGGAGGGTGCTGCCGTCTATGCGACGAGTGCGTGGCAGTCAAGGGAGGCAGAACGTGCAGGTTTCCCTTCAAGGCCCGGCCTTCCATGGAGGCGATGGGTATCGATGTCATGGCCACCGCGGAAAAGGCGGGGCTGTCGCTGTCTTTTCCGATCAGCGAATGGGTGACGTGGACCGGTTTGATTTTGCTCTGAGGAGATTTCAGGGGTATTTCCTTATTGAATCAATGATGCCTGTGTGAGGAGCTGTGTCATGAAAATAAAGTTTATGGGAGCTGCAAGAACGGTTACGGGTTCCTGCTACGTTCTCGAAACAAACGGCCTCCGGTTTGCTGTTGACTGCGGTATGCACCAGGGTAATGCGGAAATTGAAAAGAGAAACTGGGATGTGGATATTTATCAACCTGAAACAATTGACTTTTTCATCATCACCCATGCCCATATTGACCATACCGGTCTGCTGCCCAGGCTTGTGCAAAAAGGGTTCAAGGGTCAAATATACACAACGCCTCCCACCAGGGATTTGCTGAAGATATTGCTCCTTGACAGTGCCCACATCCAGGAAATGGAGGCGCAGTGGAGGAGTAAGAAGCATCTCCGTTCCGGAGAGAAGTTCATCAAACCCCTGTATACCCAGAAGGATGCCACCGCGACGTTCCCCATGGTGAGGTCGGTTCCGTACGATGAGCGTTTTGAACCGGGTTCGGGGATTACCGTGAACTTCAAGGATGCGGGGCATATTCTCGGAGCTTCCCTTGTTGAGCTGTGGGTCCAGGAGAACGGAATTCCTTCCAAGCTTGTTTTTTCCGGAGACATCGGACGTCCGGCCCAGCTGCTCATGGAAGATCCGAGTATCGTGGATACTGCCGATTTCCTCTTTCTGGATTCAACTTACGGCAATCGCGATCACAAGGGTGAGGATGAAAGTCTCGATGAGCTCGTAGAAGCCATAGCGTACAGTTACCGCAACGGGGAAAAGGTAATTATCCCGGCCTTCGCTGTGGAGAGGACCCAGGAGATGATGTATTGTCTGTACCTGCTCTCGAAGGACGGGAGACTACCTCAGGGTATGCCCGTGTATCTGGACAGTCCTCTGGCCATCCAGGCCACCGAGATTTTCCGCCGACACACCGAGTATTTGGATGAAGAGACCAAAGAATTAATACAGAAAGGAGAGGATCCTTTATATCTGCCGCAGATGCGCTTTACACCGACCACAGAAGAGTCCATCGCGATTAATACCCTGTCCGGTCCAGCCGTCGTGATTTCTGCCAGCGGTATGGCCAACGCGGGGAGGATTAAACATCACTTACGTCACAATATATGGCGTGAAGGGGCAAGTATCGTTTTTGTAGGATTTCAGGCTCAGGGGACGACAGGCCGCAAAATCGTGGACGGTGCACAGAAGATCCGCCTTTTCAACGAAGAGATCGCCGTTAAGGCAAAGGTTTTTACTATCAATGGATTTTCCGCCCATGCCGGACAGAGCCAGTTGCTGGAGTGGTTGAGCCACTTTCAGACTCGTGAGATGCAGGTGTTCCTGGTTCATGGAGAATTTTCCGCCCAGCAGGTGCTTGCGGATATGATCAGGGACCGGTTCGGCTTTAAGGTGCTTATTCCCGAGTATCTTGAGGAAACCACCCTTGAACCCGGACGGGTTCTGAAGCGTGTTGAATATCCGGAGAGAGCTGCCCCAAGAATCAACTGGGGCTACATTCTGGAAGATATGGAAACAAGATTCGCCCGGATCAAGGAACACCGGGCACAGCTGGAAACGAAGCCGTGGGTGGAACAGACGGATCTCCGGGACCGGCTCTTAGAATTGAACCGCATCTTGACGGAGATCAATTCAGAAATCTGAATTTCACCGCAGGACATAGGAGAGATTCTGTCGGGATAAGGTGGTTCCGACAAAACCATCTACTGCTCCACAAGTTTATACTGGAACCGGGCGATGATATTTAATTGAGCGAGGTCGAATTCCCTGGGGAAGGGATCGTACGGAGCGGCGGACCTGATTACATCCAAAGCGCCCTCATCGAGAAACTGGGACCCTGAGGAAGAGATGATGTCATTTGCGGTGAGAGATCCTCTTTTGCTGATGGAGAATTTTATCACGGTGGTTCCCTCTTCCTCTCTTTCAAGGGCACTTTGGGGATAAATCCATATCGTTTCGATTTTTTTCTTTATTTTTTGCAGGTACGGCACGTATTTCATATCCAGGCTGGCGAGCTCAACCGTTTCCTCCTGTTTCGCCTTGGGATAGTCTGTATTTTCTTCATGCCGGGGAAGGGGCTTCTCTTTCTGTTCCTCTCCCGGTTTCTTATCAGGAGTTGCGGGAGGCTCTTTCAGAGAGATGGTGAGCACTTCCTCCTTAATTGTGTTCCCCCGCATATCCACGAGACCTGCCAATGAGAGCATGAACACGTGGCTGACAAGGGAAACCACTATTGAGATGATCAGGATTTTGTTTGATGTCATGCGCTGTGCTCCCATTGCGTTTACATGATACGTCAATACTAAAAGAAAAATCAACACTTTATATAATAAAACGGCATTTGTTTCAAGGAGGTTTACAATTAGGCTTGACAAAAGATAGGGATTACGATTCTCTATTGGTGATGGGTCATGGTAAATATCACGTGTAAAATCAATTAGTTTACTGAATAATGAGTGGTAGGGGAGAAGAGATCGTTGTTAGGGGAAGAGGATGATGCACGAGGATGAGAAATACATGCGCACTGCCCTTGAGGAAGCATCTCTGGCCTTCGTGAAGGGGGAGGTTCCCGTGGGAGCAGTCATTGTCTGTGGGGAGGAGATTCTGGCACGGGCGCACAACATGACACTTTCAATGAATGATCCATCGGCACATGCGGAAATGCTTGTCATCAGGGAGGCCGCGAAGAAAACTGGCAATTACCGCCTGGTCGGGGCAAGTCTGTACGTAACACTTGAACCCTGCATCATGTGTGCAGGTGCGATTATACAGGCCCGTATCAGGAGGGTCGTGTTTGGCACATCCGACCCGAAAAGCGGTGCTGTTGTTTCCCTCTACAGGGTGCTCGGCGATGAGAGATTGAATCACTTTGTGGAAGTTACGGGGGGTATTGAGAGAGACGCCTGCGGGGAAATTTTGAGTAGATTTTTTCAGGGAAAGAGGATAGTATCCTCCCCTGTTTCGTAGTCGACGGAAATGCTGCGGAGAGATACCGAAGTGGTCATAACGGGATCGACTCGAAATCGATTTGGGGGCCAAAAGCTCTCACGGGGGTTCGAATCCCCCTCTCTCCGCCAGCGATTAGGATAAGAAAATAGGAGAGATGCCCGAGTGGACGAAGGGGCACGACTGGAAATCGTGTGTATACCCACAAAGGTGTACCGGGGGTTCGAATCCCCCTCTCTCCGCCAGGGACAGGTACCCTGAACAATTTTGATAGCCGGGTCCCGTGCAACGAAGGGTTGTGAACCCCGTCAGGTCCGGAAGGAAGCAGCGGTAGCAATGACCGACGTGTGCTGCGGGTAAACCTGGCTATCTCCATGAGACTCGGTCTTTCTCAGGGCAATAATGGAGAGAAAGATCACAACTATATTGAAAGACTCGCTTTTCAGGTATATCAATTGGAATACTTGGTTCTTGCCAGAAAGTGGAGACCGCAAAGTTTTGAGGATGTGGTAGGGCAGGACCATGTGGTGAGAACCCTGAGGAATGCTATTCATCAGGGTCGAGTCGCCCATGCCTTCATCTTCAGCGGACCCCGTGGGGTGGGGAAAACGTCGGTGGCTCGAATAATGGCCAAAGCGATGAATTGCGAGACAGGACCCACCCAAACATCCTGTAATGTGTGCACCAGTTGCCGGGAGATCACCGGGGGAATCGCCATGGATGTCCGGGAGATCGACGGGGCCTCCCACAGGGGAATCGACGAGATCAGGAATCTCCGGGAGAATATAAAGTTTGCCCCCGTCTCTTCCCGCTATAAATTGTACATTATTGATGAAGTGCACATGCTCACCCGCGAGGCGTTTAATGCCCTGCTTAAAACTCTTGAAGAACCACCATCACACGTCATTTTTATTTTCGCGACGACAGAGATACATAAAATACCGGCCACTATTCTCTCCCGGTGCCAGTGCTTCGATTTCAGAAGGATTCCGCTTACAATCATCAGAGACAGCTTAAGACAGATTGCCGAAAAGGAAGGGATCCGCATCAGCAGCACTGGGATTACCTGGATTGCGCAAGCGGGAGATGGGAGCCTGAGAGACGCCCAGAGTGTCTTTGACCAGGTGATCTCATATGCGGGTTTTGAAGTCGATGAGAGCAGCATCCAGGAATTGCTTGGTCTCATGGACAGGCATTTTCTTTACAGGGTTTCCGGGGCTGTACTGGAAAGGAACGCGGGCCTCTGCCTCAAGATCATCGAGGAAGGGTATTATGCCGGCCTGGACATGAATTACTTTTACCAGATGCTCCTGGGTCATTTCAGAAACCTGCTCCTTACCAAGATTATCGAAAAGGATCATGACTTGCTGAACCTGGGAAAAAAAGAAGAAGCAGAGATGATGAGAAGGCAGACGGAAAATGTCTCGCGGGAGACACTCCAGCGTCTGCTGGATATATTGATGACAGAAGAAGAGAACGTAAGGAAAAGCCAGAACCCGCGCATAGTCATGGAGTCCATTCTTGTCAGAATGGCGTATCTTGAGCCGATGGTGCCGATCGATACCATCCTGTCAAGGATGGAAGGTCTTGAAAAGAGATTGACCTCAGGGCGGGGAGAGCAGATATCGCGGGAACGGTACGAGGTGAGAGAGAAAGAAACCGTTACGTCTCAGGAACTGTTTGATCTTAGCCATGCGGGAAAGATTGAAGAGTCCATAAAGGGTTACGAGAGTAGTTCCGCTGAGCATTCAGGGGATACCTGGGAAGATTACAAGGCTTATGTGAAAAACCGGAGCTACCCGCTATGGTCTAAAATTGAGACGGGGAAACTTCTTGGTTATGAAAATAATTGCCTCAGAATAGGCTTCCATAAAGATCGGATTTTTCTTCTTGATGACACTGATAAGAGTCGCCTCACGGAGATATCCAGGGAATTTTTCAAAGAGGAAGCTTCGGTTACAATAGAACTTCTGGAATCCGCCCGAGAAAACGGGCAGCATCAGAATTCCACTGGTTCATCCCACAACAGCAGGAACAATGATGTCAGGCAGGATGCTCTCAAACATCCGCTGTTGCAGAAGGTGCTGGATGTGTTTGAAGGTGCCGTGGTGCGTGAGGTCGTCACCAGGAGAAATCAAGATTAGTAATTTTTCATGAAAGAGACTATTCGCACTATGCTTTTTTTATTGAGGTGAAAGCACGGGATTCTAAATCGGGCTTTCGATAAGTGCAGGAAATGCAGAAACGTTTCTTTTTTTTAGGAGGTAAGTCAATTGACACATCATTTCGGGAATATCATGAAACAGGCGAAAAAAATTCAGGAGAGGATAGCCGGAATACAGGCTGAGCTTGAAACAAAGACTGTTGAAGCCACCGCAGGTGGAGGAATGGTTTCCGTTGTGGTAAACGGAAAATTTGAACTCCTGTCTTTGAAGATTGACAGGGAGGTCGTCAATCCGGAGGACGTTGAAATGCTGCAGGATCTCATAACGGCTGCGGTCAATGAAGGCGTTCGCAAGGCACAGGAGATGGTTTCAGCGGAAATGTCAAAAATAACGGGCGGATTCAACATTCCCGGCCTTATGTAGTGAAGGTATATATGACGGGTTATGCACTTCCGATAAAACGCCTCATCAAAGAGCTCGGGAAACTTCCCGGTATCGGGGAAAAAACGGCCACGAGATTGGCAACGCATATCCTCCGCGCATCTGAAGATGATGCTCGGAGACTTGCGGAATGTGTAATGGACATGAAGGCCAGGATTCGCCTCTGTTCGGTCTGCTTCAATTTATCTGAAGGTGACCATTGTGAGATATGCACGGATACATCGCGGGACAGGAAAGTTATTTGTGTCGTGGAAGAACCCGACTCCCTCATTGCCATAGAGGAGAGCGGGAGTTTCAGGGGAGTCTATCATGTACTCCACGGGGCGCTTTCGCCCCTTGACGGTGTCGGACCTGAAAACCTGAGAATACAGGAATTTTTGAGAAGGGTTGGAGAGAATAATGTGGAAGAAGTCATTATTGCCACGAACCCGAGCGTCCAGGGCGAGGCGACAGCTCTTCTCATCAATAAATGTGTCAAGGATCTGGGTGTGAAGGTGACCCGGATTGCCCTGGGTGTTCCTGTAGGGGGCGATTTGAGGTACACGGACAGGATGACGCTCGCAAAGTCAATGGAGTTCCGACGTGGCATATAGCAGTGCTGTGCCGGAAATTTTTTAGTCAAAAAAATTAGTCAAAAAAATACATTAGTCAAAAAAAATAGTCAAAAAAATACTTGACAGGGGGTGATTTTTGTAATAGGTAGCCGGTCGTCGTTTTGTAAATCGTCTTAAACTTTTCTACATCAATCCATTCTGGGAGAATTTCCAATGATAGAAGTGAGATGGCATGGAAGAGGCGGTCAGGGAGCGGTCACATCAGTTGAATTATTCGCTCTGGCTGCCATCGAAGAGGGGAAGTATGCTCAGGGTTTCCCGAGTTTCGGACCTGAGAGGAGAGGGGCGCCGGTTGCTGCGTTCAACCGGATTGATGACCATCATATTAAGGTAAGGAGCGGCGTGTACACTCCTGATATAGTGGTCGTCCTCGATGAATCTCTTATCGGTCTGGTAAATGTTGCTGACGGATTGAAACCTGAGGGCATACTGTTGGTGAACACAGCAAAATCAGCCAAAGAAGTTGCGGAAATCACAAAATTTAAAGGGAAGATCGCAACGGTCGACGCCACGTCAATAGCCTGGAAAGAGCTGGGTGTTCCAATCACGAATACGACCATGCTGGGTGCCTTGCTTAAGGTGCTGGGAAAGGTCAAACTTGATTCGGCAAAGGGTCCGGTGGAACACAGGTTTGGCAGGATTGCAGGCAAGAACCTGACTGCCATGAAGCGGGCTTATGACGAGGTAAAAATCAACTAAGAAATCAGTGTTGAGGTATAGTGATGGCAGAGAAAAAATGGCCAGAAACCTGGCAGGAGATCAATCCGGGATTAATGGTATTTAAACCCGCAAGTGCGAGGTCGTACCTGACCGGAGGGTGGAGGGCTCAGAAGCCCATTTTGGATAACACGAAATGCATTAAGTGTGGAGTCTGCTATTTGTTCTGTCCTGAAGGATGTATTACGGAAGACGCGGAAGGATATTTCATGGCAGATCTGAATTACTGTAAAGGCTGTGGTATTTGCTACCATGAGTGTTGGCCGCGAGCCATAAAGATGGTAGAGGATTGAGGAGGGATAGGCTATGTCGAAACGAATTGGAATGGAAATTGCGCTTGCAGCGGCAGAGGTGGCCGCATTATGCAGGCCTGATGTGATCGCTGCTTATCCCATTACGCCAAATACGCATATACCGGAGCATCTGGCGGAAATCGTTGCGGAAGGGCATCTTGATTGCGAATATCTGCCCGTTGAATCCGAACACTCGGCGCTGAGCGCCTGTGCGGGTGCGTCTGCTGTCGGAGCACGGGTTTTCACCGCGACGAGCTCGCAGGGGCTCTTGTATATGGGGGAAATTGTGCCGATCATCCCGGCTATGCGACTGCCTATCGTAATGGCTCTGGGTAACAGGGCGTTATCGGGTCCAATCAATATCTGGAATGATCACAGCGACGTCATGGCGGTGAGAGATATGGGTTGGATTTGCCTGTTTGCTGCGAACGGTCAGGAAACGATCGATATGATCGTTCAGGCTTTCAAAATAGGTGAGGATCATAGAGTTATGCTGCCGGTGTTAGTCAATCTTGATGGATTTCAGCTCACCCACGTGGTGGAATCGATGATTATGCCGGATCAGGAAGAAGTGGATAAATTCCTCCCGCCGCGCAAACCCTATGCTACTGTGCATCCGGATAATGTCGTTTCCATGGGTACTCTCGGTCTGCCGGAGATATACACGGAGGCGAAAAAGGCGGAGGACGAAGCACTCATTAATTCCAAGAAGGTTATCTTAGAAGTCTGGAAGGAATGGGAGAAGACGTTCGGCCGGAAGTATGAGCCCATTGAATCCTATAAGACGAAAGATGCAGATGTGATCATGCTCACAGTAGGGTCCATGTATGAAACTGCTGCCATCGCTGTCGACCAGTTGCACAAAGAGGGGTTCAAGGCAGGGCTATTGAATATGAAGCTCTTTAGGCCCTTCCCGGCGGATGAACTGAAGGCGGCGGTAAAAGGTGCCAGGGTGCTGATTGTTACAGATAGAGCGGTTATGTGCGGAGGCGCTCAGGCTCCTGTCTGTGCGGAGGTCAAGTCCGTGCTGTACGATGAGCCGGTTCGTCCTGCAATTGTGAACGAAATCATCGGTCTTGGTGGGCGAGACGTGCGGGTAGATGATTTCATCAAGATGTTCAAGAAGGCAGCCACGGCCGATAAGGTTAAACCCGAAAGAGCATATGAAATTTATGGAGTGAGGTCATCATGAAGGGTATTGTAGAAAATTTCGATTTGTATGCCCCAAAGCTGGTGGATAAAGAGGAGTACTTCAGCTCAGGTCACCGTGCCTGTCAGGGGTGCGGGGAGGCCCTCGCCGTCCGTCTGATGTGTAAGGGTTTGGGTAAAGATACGGTAATTACCAACGCAACAGGTTGTATGGAGGTTATATCTTCCCTCTATCCGACAACCGCGTGGAAACTGCCGTGGATACATGTGGCGTTTCCCAACTCCGCGGCGGTGGGAGCCGGTGTTGAGTCCGCGCTTAAGGTTCTCCGTCGCAAGGGTAAAATAGCTGATCGTGATGTCAAAACCGTATCCATTGGTGGCGATGGCGGTTCCGTCGATATCGGTTTCCAGGCCATTTCCGGGTCAATGGAAAGAGGTCATAACATGATCTATGTATGCTTCGATAACGAGGCCTACATGAATACGGGTATTCAGCGCTCCGGTGCGACACCCTTTGGTGCCTCGACAACGACAGCACCTGCCGGTGCGGCCAGTGTCGGGAATAAGACCTGGAAGAAAAACATGCCTGAAATAATGGTGGCTCATAATGTGCCTTATGTCGCCACGGCATGCCACAGTTATCCTATAGACTTCATCAATAAAGTGAAGAAAGCAAGGAGCGTGAAAGGTCCCGCCTATATCCATTGTCTTGCCGTGTGCCCAACGGGGTGGCGTTCATCCTCCGATACCTGTATAAAATTGGGGCGGCTTGCAGTGGAAACGGGGTTTTTCCCACTCTATGAGGTGGAAAACGGGAAATACAGGCTTACGATAGAAATGCCGAAGAAGCTGAGACCTGTAGAAGATTACCTGAAGCTTCAGGGACGGTTCCGGCATCTGACCCCGGATCAGATGAAACAATTCCAGGAAAGGGTTACCTTAGAGTACAAGAAGTTGATGAATAAAGTGAAGTATTCGAAGTCGTGGCTGGAAATGTAAACGTAAAGCCGCGATGTGACCATCAAAATACAGGATAAGGTGAGAGAAGCATGAAAAAAGCGCAAACCATGGACAAAAAGGTGAAAGACATCATAAAGAAGTACTATGGGGATAAAACGGCAATGATAGCCATCCTCCAGGATGTCCAGGAAGAATTCCGATATTTACCCAAGGAAACCCTGTCCTTTATCAGCAAGAAGATGGACGTACCCCTTACCAGGATTTATGAGATTGCAACGTTTTATAACGCGTTCAGTCTCAAGCCCCGGGGTAAGCATACGATTGAAGTGTGTCTTGGTACGGCATGCCACGTCCAGGGTGCGTCAAGACTGATAGACAGGTTGGAAAGGGATCTGTCAATTTCGAGTGGCGATACAACGAAAGATAAAATGTTTACCCTTGAAGAGGTCAGGTGTTTAGGATGTTGCAGTCTGGCCCCGGTCATAAGGATAAGCGGTAATGTTCATCCTTACCTGACTCAGGATGAACTTCCCAAGATTTTGAGAAATTACAAATAATAGGGGTGGAAAAGTGAGCACGATAAAGACACTTGAAGATTTGAACAAGGCAGCGAAGAGAGGGCTGGAATCGATCATCCCATCCAAGACGAAAATTATGGTGGGAATGAGTACGAGCGGGCTTGCCTCGGGAGCGCAGGAGGTTTACGATGCCCTGGCGGCGGAAATAAAGAAGAGGAAGCTGGATGTCGTCCTGTGCAAAACGTCGGCGATGGGGATGGATTGTATAGAACCCCTTGTGGAGGTTATTCAGCCGAACAGGCCCCGCCTGGCATACAGCAGGATGACCGCCAAGAAGGTGCCGGAAGTAATCAATCAAGTCGCCAAAGGGGTTGTGGATGGTTTCAAGCCCACGTATAGGATGGATGAAGAGGACTATCTCTGTCTGAATGAGAAGAAACCTTATTTTAAAGGTCCGTTACCGAATGATGTGAAAGATATTCCCACCATATCGAATGTAGATTTCTACAAGAAGCAGGTGAAGATCGCCACCAGAAACTGCGGTATGATCAATTTTGAGAGCATTGATGAATACGTCGCAAAAGGCGGATACTTCAGTCTTTATAAGGCACTTACCCAGATGAAACCTGAACAGATCATTGATGAGATTATTGCCTCCGGTCTGCGGGGCCGCGGGGGCGGAGGATTCCCCGCCGGTGTCAAGTGGCAGACATGCAGGCGTGCCCATGGCGATATCAAGTATGTGCTCTGCAACGGTGACGAGGGGGATCCCGGTGCATATATGGACAGAAGCGTCATGGAGGGTGATCCCCACAGTATTATTGAAGGGATGATCATCGGTGCGTTTGCGATCGGTGCCACTGATGGATTCATCTATGTCAGGAATGAATACCCTCTTGCCGTGGCCAACCTCCAGAGGGCACTCGATCAGGCAAGAGCATACGGGTTCCTGGGGAATAATATTTTCAATAGCGGATTTAATTTTGACATTAAGATAGGCAAGGGTGCGGGCGCCTTTGTGTGTGGTGAATCAACTGCCCTGATGACATCCCTGGAAGGTAAAGCGGGAGAACCGAGAGCGAAATACATTCATACCGTTGAGTACGGTCTGTGGAACAGACCTTCCAATCTGAACAATGTGGAAACGTGGGCGAATGTACCGGCGATTATCAGCAGGGGTGCAAAGTGGTTCTCCAGTATCGGCTGTAAAAACAACTCGGGAACCAAGGTATTTTCCCTCGTCGGGAAGGTAAATAATATCGGGTTGGTTGAGGTACCCATGGGAATACCTCTGAAGGATATTATTTATGAAATCGGTGGTGGCATTCCCGGTGGAAAGAAGTTTAAGGCGGTTCAGACCGGCGGGCCATCAGGTGGGTGCATACCCAAAAGCTTGGAAGATATTTCAGTAGATTTTGATGCGTTGTGGGAAGCTGGTTCCATGATGGGTTCCGGCGGTATGATTGTCATGGATGAGACCACATGTATGGTCGATATCGCCAGGTATTTCATTGACTTCCTCGAATTTGAGTCCTGCGGGAAGTGCGTTCCCTGTCGCGAGGGTGTCATGAGGATGAACGAGATACTCCACGACATCTGTGGCGGAAAGGGGAGACCAGGCGACATTGAACTCTTGGAGTCTATGTCCAAGGGGATCGTCGATGGAGCTTTGTGTGCCTTGGGGAGCACGGCACCAAATCCGGTTCTGAGTACCCTCAAGTACTTCCGGGATGAGTATACTGCTCACGTCAGGGATAAGAAATGTCCTGCCGGTGTCTGTAAGGCCCTTATCCGTTTCAGCGTCAGTGATGAGAAGTGTACGGGGTGCGGTGTCTGCCTCAAGAAGTGTCCTACTGAGTGCATAAGCGGCGAAAAGAAAAAGACACACGTAATTGATCAGACGGAATGTATCAAATGCGGTGTCTGTAAAGAGAGCTGTAAATTTGACGCAATAATCGTAGAATGAAGGTAGGTAAAATGGTAAGCTTTGTTATAGATGGGAAGAATGTTCAGGCTGAGGGAGGGGCAATGCTCCTTAACGTTGCCCGTCAGAATGGCATAGTGATTCCGACTCTTTGCGCGCATGATACGGTAGCTCGTTCAGGTGCCTGCCGCCTCTGTGTGGTTGAAGTGACGAAAGGCAAGAGAACAAGGATTGTGACTTCATGCCTGTATCCTGTTGATGAAGGTATCGTAGTCAGTACGAAAACCGAAAGGGTCATGAATGTCCGTAGTCTCGTCATGCAGCTTCTGATGGCAAGATGCCCTGAGTCGCAGCTGCTCAAGGATATGGCGAAAGAAATGGGCATTGAACCACAACCTTCATTTCGTGTCGAAACAGACAAGGGGAAATGCATTCTCTGCCGCCTGTGCGTGAAAACCTGTGAAGATGTAGTGGGTGTGAGTGCCATCGGTTTGTCTCGCAGAGGCAAAGATAAAATAGTGGGTCCTCCATTCATGGAAGACTCCGTGACATGCGTGGGGTGTGGTGCGTGTGCATATGTATGCCCGACCGACCATATCGTAATGGAGTCCACGGACGGCAGGCGGAAGATCTGGGGAAGAGCATTCAGAATGAAGGCCTGCGACACATGCGGTCGGTATTTTGCCCCGGTTGACCAGCTGAAATGGATCAGCAAAAAGACCGGTACTCCTCTGAGTGAACTCTCGGTCTGCTTAAGCTGCAAATAAGAAGAGACAGTTCGGCAACTGTCACTTGAAACAAGTATAGCAAAAGGCACATACGCGGGATTTTCAGCGCGAATGATGATCACGCGAAGCGCTGTTGCATGCAGGGGCAGTATAACGGAACCCCGGTGAGATAATTCACCGGGGTTGTTTTATTTCGTATATTGAGACTTTTGTGGGCATATCACATTACGTGTGTATGCTCTCTTTTTCTTTTGACGCCGGGACGACTTTATTCTACTCTCCCAGAAGGATATGGCGGAGCTTGGTGACTTTCAGTGAGTCATGCAAAGGGCAAAACATTATAAACCTTTTATACAAACCCGAATCCGGCGATGACACATAGTCATCCTGATTTATTCCTTATTGCTGGATTCAGGATGGATGTTACAGTGGAGGAAGGGAAATGAGGAAGATTTCGATTTGCGGTCTTGCTGTTTTCGCAACAGTTCTTTTATGTGCCTGTGTTATTTCAATGGCGGAGGCGCAACCGCCCGTTGGTGGTGTACTGCCGGACTTTAAACTGTCCATGCCCGGTTTCGCGGATAAGGGATATCTCGGGATTTCGGGATTCGGTTCCTTCAGGATTCCCGAGATCAAAGCTAAGTTGGTCATCATTGAGATATTCAGCATGTATTGTCCGTTCTGTCAGCGGGAGGCGCCCAATGTCAATCAGCTCTATGAGAAAATTCAACAGGATCCGGGACTCAGGGATGCCATCAAGATAATAGGAATAGGCGTGGGGAATTCCCCTTATGAAGTCGATGTGTTCAAGAAAAGATATAACGTCCCCTTTCCCCTGTTTGCCGATGGGGACTACAGTATTCACAAAAAGATCGGAGAGGTGAGAACACCCTACTTCATAGGAGTGAAGATAAATCCTGATGGGTCTCACCAGATTGTGTATTCAAAGCTGGGTGGTTTTGAGGGAGTGGATCAATTTCTGGTGACAATGAGAAGATTGTCCGGTTTATAGGAGGAGGGTGATATGAAGAATCGTATTAAACGGATGTGGTGTGTAATGTTGATCGGGATGATCGGTGTGATGTTTCTTTTCATGCCGGATGCGTACGGCCTTTCGGATGCGTACAAAGATAATATCTTTAGTCCGGGGATGCTCAAACCGAGAGACAGTGTTCCCAAACTGAAGGTGGGTAGCCGCGCTCCCGATTTCACACTTCCCGCCGTTTCCGGTGAGAATGAGAATGTTTCCTTGAAGCAGTACAGGGGCAAGAAAAATGTGGTCATCTCCTTTGTCCCCGCAGCATGGACTCCCGTCTGCTCGGATCAGTGGCCCGGTTACAATATCGTGAAGGACATATTCGATCAGCATGACGCGGTGCTCCTGGGAATTACTGTTGATAACCTCCCTACCCTGTTTTCCTGGACGAACCAGATGGGAAAATTGTGGTTCCCGGTGCTTTCCGATTTCTGGCCCCACGGCAAGGTTTCCGCGAAGTACGGTGTTCTCCGCTCTGACGGTACTTCGGAGAGGGCGCTCTTCATCATCGATAAGAAAGGAATCGTCCGCTACATCGATGTCCATGACATCAATAAGAGGCCGCCTTTCGAGAACATTGTGAAGGAGCTGGAAAAGCTGAAATAAAATTCTCCGCTTTTTTCTCCTTGCATTATTTTCAAATGCCTCTCCAGGAAGGCAAGATTCCGCTTCATAAATCATTCGTCATACATTTTTTTATTTGACGGATGTAACGATGTGTGCTACGAGTGCAGAAAAAATAACACGGATGCAGACAATGTCCCCACTGGTAAGATTCGGCGTTTCCCTGGAAAAATCGCTGTTAGACAGGTTTGATACACTCATCAAGGGAAGAAAGTATACGAACAGGTCGGAAGCGCTGAGGGATTTAATCAGACAGGAACTCGTGCAAAAGCAATGGAAGGAGGGTCAGGAAGTCGCAGGTGCCATCACGCTCGTCTATGATCATCATAAGAAGGACGTGTTGAGCAAGGTGATCGACATCCAGCATGACTTTCAGAACATCATCATTTCTACCCAGCACATCCATCTGGACCATCATAACTGTCTTGAGGTAGTGGCTGTGAGAGGCCGTGCCGGGGATATTCAGAAGTTGGCCGATTCGTTGAGGGCGGTGAAAGGCGTGAGGCATGGAACGCTGAGCATGTCCAGTTCGAGCTGAGAGAGTGCGCAAAAAATTTTGCGCTGGGGTAACACGAATTTTAATTTTGTGTTATGTTTTATGTAGGTGAGGGTAAGTCGAAGAGAGTGGAGAATGTAGGAGGGGGAATGAATACACATCGGATATCGATTATGTTGATTGTTGTGGGGATGTTGTTTGTTACAGGAAATGCTTCGTCCGCTGAGGAAAAATCACCCGCTACGGCGCGTCTCGGAGAGGTGATAGTTACGGCGACGCGCCTGGAACAGGAAATTGGCTCCGCCCCTGCCGCGGTAAATGTAGTGACAAAGCAGGAAATCGAAGAAAGGAATATAAAAACTCCGGATCAGGCAGTCAACATCGTGCCGGGTGTCTTCAACAGGCGTGGTAAGGGACTCATGGATACTCAGTCGTCAGTAATACTCCGGGGAGTTCCTGATCAAAAGAGGACACTTGTCCTTCTTGACGGGTTTCCTCTTAACGATGCACGTACCGGTACTGTGAATTTCGGTGGGCTACCTCTTGAAAATCTTGAGAGAGTAGAAGTGGTGCGGGGACCGTACTCGAGCCTCTACGGGGGCTATGCCATGGGGGGTGTTGTAAATTTTATCACGAAACTACCCGAGAAAAGAGAAGTTACCCTGAAATCCGGGTATGGGTCTTCATGGCACAGGGGCGAAGCTCAAGATGATTTTGTGAAGGCCTATGCCTCCTATGGAGACAGGGTAGATAAATGGCGTCTTTTCGCTGGTTACGGTTATCAGAGCACGAACGGTTATCCGAGTGATTTCAACATCAGTGCGACAAAACCATCCGCCGGACTGTCCGGGTGGACCCAGACTACGGACAATAAAGGAGCAACGAGGTACCTTATCGGTGACAGGGGCGACAATGATTGGAATGAATACAATGTAACGGCGAAGGTCGGGTATGAGCTGTCATCCAGATCAAACGTGGTCTTTTCTTTTCTCAGAGGGAACTATGATTACAGCAGCGATGATCCCCATACCTATCTGAGAAACGTTGCGGGAGAGCCCGTCTACTCTTATGGCAGTGTCAAGGAGGCCTCCTATCTCGGGGGGTACGGTCATAGAGCGCAAAACCTGTATCAATTTACATGGGAAACGCTTTTTGATTCAGTACAGACAAAACTCACCGTGGGTGTGAACGATCAGGATGATGCCTGGTACGTGACTACGAGTACTACCTCAGCGGCGACAAGGTCGGGCGGCCCCGGAACCAAAGCAGACACTCCCTCTAAGGGATACATGGCTGACCTGCAGATTACTGTGCCGCTGTTCGGGAAACACCGCCTCACCTTCGGGGGTGCCTTCCGGCGCAACACGGCGGAGACGAGGGAATCCAGCCTGAGTAACTGGAAAGACGAGAATTCGATGGGAGCCCTCACCTATGAGTCAAAAGGTAACGACAGGATATATGCTCTTTTTGTACAGGATGAGATTACCCTCCTGGAGACGTTAGTAGTGTACCTCGGTTTCCGTCAGGACTGGTGGGAAACGTATGATGGTTACGCCAACGATGTCGGCAAGGCAGGTTATCCGAAAAATTATCCTTACAGGAGCGATTCCTTTTTCAGTCCCAAGGGGGCTATCGTTTATAAAGCATTGCCGGGAACAACACTAAGGCTCTCCGGGGGAATGGCCTTCCGGCCGCCGACGGTATATGAGCTGTATCGGAG
This sequence comes from Deltaproteobacteria bacterium, assembly GCA_016874835.1. GTDB lineage: Bacteria > Desulfobacterota > Syntrophia > Syntrophales > UBA2185 > VGTB01. Next base: position 26,302 of record VGTB01000020.1, read on the forward strand.
CTATACATCAGGGACAAGAACATATCAGTACAATCCAGACCTTTCGCCGGAATCCATGAAGGCGTGGGATGCGGGCGTTGAGCAGAAGCTCTGGCAGGGAGCTACGGTGAAAATGACATACTTTGAAAATTACATGAAGGATTTTATCTATCAGCGAACCCTTTCGGCTACTCTTTCTCAGAACGAGAATGCGGCAAAAGCAAAAAGCAGTGGTGTCGAACTGGAAGCGGAGCAAAGGGTCGGTAAGTGGCTGAGAATGTTTGCGAATTTTACCTATGCGGATACACGCATCACGGAAAATCCGGCGAATCCCAACAGTGTCGATAAACAGGTTCCCCAGGTGCCGCGCAGGATTTTCAGTGCCGGCGGAGATGTTCAGTGGGGAAAAGCTTCCTGCAACGTGACGGGTCGCTATGTGGATCAGCGGTATTCCACTGACGATAACAGCGATATACAGAACTGGGGATACGGATCCCGGGAGTCCTATTTCGTGGCTGATGTGAAAGTTTCCTACAGGGCAACCGACTGGGCGAAAGTCTCTCTGGCGCTGGATAATATTTTCAACAGAACATACTATGATTATTACCTCGCACAGGGCAGATCCTGGTTTGCTGAGGTGAACATCAATTTCTGATGCGGCGAAAGTAAAAGGACACACGCAGAATTGGTTGTGTGGTAAAAGATGATAAAAATCGACGATTTTTCTTTTGTTTATCCCGGCTCCGGCAAACCGGCCTTGGAACACATCTCTCTTCAAGCAGAAAAAGGCGAATTAATCCTCATCAGGGGCGCCTCCGGTTCCGGGAAATCGACCCTCCTGTACTGCATCAACGGTCTGGTGCCTCATATTTTTAACGGTAATTACTCGGGAAGGATTCAGGTCAACGGGTTTTCCCCAAGCGACATCTCAATTCGCGAACTTTCAAAAACTGTGGGAACGGTATTTCAGAATGCTGACAGCCAGATATTTATGATGCGCGTGGAGGACGATGTGGCATTCGGCTGTGAAAACCTTCTTATGCCCAGAGAGGAAATAATACGGAGGCGTGATGGATCCATGAAAGAAATGGGTCTCTGGGAAATGAGAACGAAGGAGACATACAAACTTTCCGGGGGTCAAAAACAGAGACTCGCCATAAGTTCCATATACGCCATGGGACCGGAGATCTTTCTTTTCGATGAACCCACAACTGATCTTGATCAGGATGGGAGAAAGGATTTTTTTGGTATTCTCACACAACTCAAGAGAGGCGGCAAACTTGTCATTCTTGCGGAGCATCAGTATGAAGAATACATGCCGCTGGTTGACAGGGTGATAACACTCCATGAGGGAAGACTTGTATCCCCAGAGAGAGCTCCAGAGTACCCTCCTGGATTTTTACAAGGCTATGGAAAGGAAAACGAGGTTGTTATTTCCTGTAAAAGTGTCGATGTTGCGTATGAAAAAGGGGAGACTGCTTTGAAAAACATCAATCTTGAGATACGAAAGGGAGAGGTTGTTGCTCTTTCCGGGAGAAACGGTTCCGGAAAAACAACCCTCTTGAAGTCTCTTGCCGGAATCTTACGTCCTGATGCGGGGGTCGTAACCATTTTTGATATGGCAAATCCCAGCCTTGAAATGATTAGTGGCAGGGTGGGTTTCCTCTTTCAGAACCCGGACGAGCAGCTCTTTGCGGGTTGTGTCGAGGAGGAAATCGCCTTCGGACCAAAGCATCTTGGTAAAAGGGTTGATGTTGAAAGATATCTTCACCTTTCCGGACTGAGTAATGAGAGAGGACGACATCCGCAGACACTTTCCAGAGGACAGCGGCAGCTCCTGGCGGTAACGTCAGTTCTCGCCATGGAGCCGGACATTCTTCTTCTGGATGAGCCGACGACCGGACTTGATGATGTACACTGGATGCATCTGTTTTCTCTTCTCAGTCAGTATTCAATGGAAGGGAAGACAGTTGTATATGCCACTCATAACAGGAAAGCTGCGGGCACTGCTTCCAGGGTGGTTCATCTCGATGATGGAAGGATCATTTCCGATGAGATTTATCAATAGAGATACCATTTTTCACAGGCTCGATCCCCGGACGAAGATCGCGATGAGCCTGATGTGTGCCTGTCTCATCGTTGTGTTGAGAATGCCGGAAGGTCTTCTCGGTCTTTTTTCCCTTCTTCTTGTGACCTTTACTGTGGTGCGTCCGCCTTTTTCGTATGTCAGGACACTTGTGTCGCTCATGGCGATCGCCGTGATCTTTACCGTCATTTCTCAGGGGTTTTTTTATTATTTTGAACCGAAGACGCCTATTCTGACTTTTATACCGGAGAATTCGGGATGGATAGGCAAATTGACGGGGGGATTGGCCATTTACAGGGAAGGGCTGATATATGGAGCGATCCAGTCTTTGCGCTTATGTTGTGCAATGGTATTAAGTATGATCATCGTTATAACCACATATCCTTCGGATCTTATCTTAGGGCTTGAGCGGATCGGTGTTCCGGCGAAGATTGGTTTCGTTGTCACGGTGAGCATCAGATTCCTGCCCGCCCTTATTGATGAGGCAAGGCGTATCCTTGTTGCCCAGAAACTCAGAGGGTTGAATGTGAAAGGAGTCCGGGGTGGGTTTGTGGCGTTACGCTATCTTCTGCCTCCTTTGATTATTGACAGTTTGCGGCAGGCTCGCAGAATTGCCTTAGCTGCTTCAGTGCGCGCTTACACAGGAGAAAGAACCCATATCCGGACATTGGAGTTTTCGCGGATTGACTGGATTGCCGCAGGTCTTTCCACAGGTGTAATGGTTTTTCTGATTTTCTTTTATGGCGGTTTATGATGATGAATCTTTATGTTGCCTCCCTTATCCTTGTTGTCCTTCTCGGTGCGATGCTCTTCTATACCGTCCGGATAAAAAATATGATCCCTAAATTCAGTACGGAGGAACTCATCACCGTTG
>VGTB01000021.1 GCA_016874835.1 Deltaproteobacteria bacterium
ATCAAAACCCTTCTCGATATAATCATACGCACCTTCTTTCATTGCAGATACTGCTGTTTCCGGTGATGCATAGGCAGTCATCAATATAACCATTGTCTCCGGACAGGTATCCTTTGCCATTTTTAGGAACTCTATTCCGTCAATCTTGGGCATCTTTAAATCGACAAGAATGAGATCGAATCGCTCCTTTTTGCATCGATGTAACGCTTTTGGCGCGTCGGTGACACTAGTGACGTCATACCCCTCCCTGCTCAGCACAATCTCGAGAAACTCCCGTATGCCCTGGTCATCATCCACTACCAAAATTTTTGCCATCTTATCTCCTCTTTCAATTCAACAAACGAGATTATGGTTACCAGCACTACATTAACGGTAAAGAGACAATGCACGTTGTCCCTTTATCAACCGTGCTTTCGATACGGATATTCCCGTTGTTTACCTCGACAATTCTATTCACAATAGCAAGTCCCAGTCCCGTTCCCCTCTCTTTTGTGGTAAAAAATGGCACAAAAACTTTATTGAGATTTTTACCATCTATACCATACCCGGTATCGCTAATCCTGATCTCAACAAATTCCTTTTCAAAATCATCGAAATCTCTTTTCGCTTCGACAGAAAGGGTTCCCCCGTCCGGCATCGCCTGTATGGCATTAAGAATGAGGTTCCATATGACCTCTCTCAATTCTGTCTTATTTGCATAAATACTTATATTGTCAGACGGAAGAAGGGATATGTGTATGTTTTCGTTCCAGTCAGGCACATACTGAATACACTCGATGACATCATTGATCACTTCTCCGATGAGCAACCTTTCCCTTGTACCCGTCGATGGTTTCGCCAGAAGGAGAAAATCTTTAATGATATTTTCCAGCTGATCCTTTCCCCTTAAAATAATGTGCATCAATTTTTCATCAACTGTATTCAATTCAAGATCCTTTCTCAGAACCTGAATCGGTCCACTGATGGACGCAAGGGGATTTCTCATCTCGTGCGCAAGTGCTGCGGCCATTTCCCCGATGAATGCAAGCCTTCTACTTTTTTCGAGAGCTTCCTCCATTTTTTTTATATTCGTAAGATCCTGAAAAATGAGAATATCTCCGATCCTCCTGCCCTTAGTGTCTTTGAGGAAGGACACAGAACAACCGAGTTGAAGATTCTTATTACCCTTTCCTATAATTTCCACATCAAATCTGTTTTTAACCGAACCTTTATGATCTTCCGTTTTTATCTTATCCTGTATCTCGGCATAATTCGGGAAAATCTCTGCAATATTTTTATTTTCCACATCTTTGAAAGAAAAACCCGTAATCTCTTCTGCGGCCCTGTTAAAGGATTTAATCCTCCCCTTCAGATTAATCGACATAATGCCCGTATCAACAGATTCAATAATGCTTTTATGTAAGAGATCGAGCTGATCAAATGCAGTTTCTTTCTCCGCAAGGAGCATTCTCGTCTGTTTTTCTTTTTCAACAACGAAACTGGCGAGGAGGGCTATGATATAAAACGAAGCAATATGGATTATGATGCGCGTAAAAACATATCCTGCACTAAAATGATACTCATCAATAGCTATCGTGTATAAAGGGTTGAGAATCTGGTAGTATTCCAGGTCAAGAAGCACGCCGTAAAGGATACTGGAGGCGGACGCAATGATCAGACCTCCCCCCCTTGCCAGAAAGAGCGCGGAATAAATGATCACCAGGGGATAAAAAACCGAATATATGCTCCTAATCCCACCCGTAACATACACAAGACCGGTGATCAATATTACGTCAGAGAGCGCCTGTATATATACGTTTATTCTTAAATTCTCGATAAATCTGAGGCAGAGTGAGTATACGATCGAAAGCAGGTATGTAAGTGAGATGATGACATAGAGTGAAATAAGGGAAACTTCCGGAAGAATTTCCGTCCTCTGGATCTTGATAAACGTGGTGATACCCAATAAAAAAGTTGCGATGGCGAGCCTTGACAACATGAGCCATCGGAGTCTTAAGGTAATATCGTCCCGCAGCAAAATATACTACCCTTCCATAGTGTTAAATGTTTAACGTGTATCATGTTTCTGGAAATCGCCGCTCCGACACCTTTTCTCGTTCGATGACCAGATGCATGGTATAATATTTTCAACATTAAATCTAATCAATTTCATATGTTCTTTTATAAAAACAAGCTATAATAATACGCATATTTCATAACGTGCTGTATATACCCTTGCCATTTATATGGCATTTTGCTGCATTGCTTGCGTCTTTGATATGAAACAACCCATCATACCACTTCTTGTTGCACTCTCACTCGGAATCACGGCAGGGAACACTTACCAGCTTTCTACGTTGCCGCTTGTATTAGCCCTGACAGCTGTACTCACCGTCTTGTTATTTGCTGCAATAAGCCGATTCAAGACACTCATTGCCACTTTCGTGATCATCACATCATTCACCTACGGCTTCCTGATCATTCAAGTCTATGATCTTGAGCGGAGGGGCAGTAATCATATCGCCAATCACATTCCCGGAGAACGTGTAACCATTGAAGGGATGATTTGCGAAACACCTCATGTATTCCCTGACAGGACAGAGCTCAGCGTCGCCACAAGCGTGCTCAGCAACGGTAATGAAAGCCTCCCCGTGGAAGGCACTTTACTTCTCTCCGTTCGCAATTCCCATCAATACAGATATGGTGACTTCGTGCGCTTTAAAACAAAACTAAGGAACATTCGGAATTTCAATAATCCCGGCGGATTCGATTACAAGAAGCATATGAGTTACAGGGGGATCTTTGTCCGTGGTCATGTGAAAGACGCATCTGGTATCATTTTGCTGAGGACAAATCAGGGAAGCGCACTGAAATCATATCTTGAACAGGTCAGAAGCAATTTGCGAAGGATTATTCAGGATAATACTCTCTCACCCGAGAAAGAGATAATACAGGCCATGATACTTGGAGAACAACAGGCGATCCCTAAAGATGTCATGGAAAAATTTAATAAAACCGGCACGACGCACATCCTCGCCATATCAGGATTCAACATAGGCATAGTTGCCTTTTTTTCAATTTTCGCGATACGAGCGCTGATGAAATCAATTCCATACCTTCTCTTGCGCTTCAACATGATCACCCTCTCCACCATTATTGCCGTATTCCCGGTAATGATTTATGCAATGATCGCCGGTATGGGAATATCGGTAATCAGAGCGACGATAATGGCCATTACTTTCATGGTCGCTATTGTGTGGGGAAAAGAGAATGATCTCTACAATACCCTGGCACTTGCTGCACTTATCATTCTCGTCTTCTCACCCCATTCTCTGTTCGACGTTTCTTTTCAACTCTCATTTACCGCAGTCTGGGCAATTCTTTTCATCACACCGAAGATAATGAAAATCATTACAAACCGGTTCTCGCAACAAACTTCATCACACACCATTTTCACACAGAAGACGGCGGTGTATGTAATAACGTTTATTGTAGCGACCGTAAGTGCCACACTGGGTACCCTGCCCCTGATTGTATATTATTTCAACAGGGTATCAACGGTCGTGCTCATATCGAATTTTTTCGTGACTCCCCTGCTGGGAATTATCACAATTCCGATATGCGTCGCGATCATTTTTGCCGCGTTCCTGATACCTTCATTGGCAGTCATTCTTGTGAACATTGCATCATTTCTCGTGTGGCTTTCTGTCGTTATGGTAGACTTTTTCGCATCAGTTCCCGGCTCTTCCTTTTTCATGTTCACTCCTACGCTGATTGAAATCGCTCTCTACTATATCATTCTCGTTATGTGTGTCGATCTCCTCGACGGGTTTCAGGAAAGAAAGGAAAAAGATACGGGAAAATCAATGGGGAAAAAGTATCTATGGCATCAGGTCGTTTTGGCTTTCCTGGTGATCGTGCTCATTTCTCAAGGAATTATTCAATTCGCGCATAACACCCATAGAAAGGATGTACGCGTGACATTCGTTGATGTGGGTCAAGGGAATTCGTCATTTATTGAATTCCCAGGGGGAAAGACTATGCTCATAGACGGAGGTGGCTTCCACCTGAGTGATTTTGATGTAGGGAGAAATGTGGTCGCTCCCTTCCTATGGCATAAAAGGGTAAATACCGTTGACATAGTTGTTTTAACCCATCCTCACCCCGATCATTTGAATGGGCTTCTCTTCATTCTCCAGAACTTCAATGTGAAGGAGGTATGGACAAACGGCCAGATTTCGTCAATGGAATCATACAGAAATTTCATGAATATAATTACCGATAAGAAAATTTTACACCGCAGAGTGTCCAAGGATACCGGCAGGGTGAATATTGGCGGCGCTGAGCTTCAGATACTTAATCCGGAAAAGTCCATAGAATCGAGCAATGTCCCCGAAGAGAATTATCAGGATATAAATAATAATGCCATTGTCATTAAAGTAACCTACGGAAAGGTGAGTTATCTTTTTCCCTCAGACATATCTGAAAAAAGAGAAGCCCGTATTATTGCAACAGAGAGAACGCTCAACAGCCAGGTATTGCTCGTTCCTCATCATGGGGGATTCACTTCGAGTTCAATACCGTTCATCAAGGGTGTTCAACCTGAGATTGCCGTAATAAGCTGTGGTGCCGATAATATCCACGACCTCCCCCACGCTCATGTCCTTGAAAGATACAAAAAATTTGGTGCGGCAGTATACAGAACGGATCTCAACGGCGCCATATGCATCACAACGGATGGTCACCACATCACAACAAGGGTATTTAATAGCGGCGGCATGTAATCCAGAATTTTATTGCACTTCAATGGTTTATATGCTATCGAACGACGCTTCGAATGGTGTAAAGACTGAACGCGTGTCTCATGGTTGAAAGGCGGCATATTATTATATGGACATGATCACTGCGGTGAGAGGTTTTAAAGACATATTGCCTCAGGAAACGGGAAAATGGCGATATATTGAAGAGACGGCAAGGAATATCTTCTCTGACTTTGGCTTCCGGGAAATTCGTGTCCCCATTCTTGAGAAGACGGCTCTTTTCAAGCGGAGTATCGGGGAATTAACTGATATTGTCGAAAAAGAGATGTATACATTTCTTGATCGAAGCGATGAGTATATCACGTTACGCCCGGAAGCTACTGCCTCCATTATACGCGCCTATCTCGAGCACTCCATGTATTCCGCTGACCCTGTTGCCAAGCTCTTCACAATCGGCCCCATGTTCAGACGGGAAAGACCGCAAAAAGGCAGATACAGGCAGTTTCATCAAATCAACGTTGAATCGATCGGTCTCGACGATCCTCGAATAGATGCCGAGATCATCCTGATGCTCACGCAATATCTCGAGAGGATCAAGATCGCAGATGTAGAACTCCAGATCAACAGCCTCGGTTGCACCACCTGCAGACCGGATTACAGAAAAAAATTGACACTGTTCTTGCGAGGGAAGGAAAACGACCTCTGTGAGGACTGCCGACGCCGCATCAGTAGTAATCCTCTCAGAATTCTTGATTGCAAACGAAAAAATTGTATCCATGCCATCGAGAATGCACCTAAAACTCTCGATTTTGTATGTCCCGGCTGCAACGAACATTTTGCGAAGCTACAGGAGTTTCTGAATATATTCGGCATACCCTTTGTGATAAACACAAGAATGGTAAGGGGTCTGGATTACTACACAAAAACGACCTTCGAAATTGTCACAGAATCACTCGGGGCGCAGAACGCTATCGCCGGCGGGGGGAGATACGACGGCCTTGTGAGAGATCTCGGGGGACCGGATGTACCCGGGACGGGATTCGCACTGGGTTGTGAGCGTATCCTCTCTCTCGTTCCCTTCAAAGACGATGATTTTCTTCTCTCTCCCGACCTCTTCATTGCCGCGATCGGTGATGATGCGGAGAAGCTCTCATTCATTCTGTGCAATCGTTTACGCCTCCGCGGAGTGAAGGTTGAAACCGACTATGCAGGCAAGAGCTTGAAAAGTCAGATGAAAAAATCTGATAAACTGAAATGCCGTTTTACTCTGATGCTGGGAAAAAAAGAACTCATGGAAAAAGTGGCAGTACTGAGGGACATGCAAAGCGGAATACAGGAACACCTTACTATCGACGATTTCGAGGACATTATCGTAAAGAAACTTCAAGAAAGGAAATAGCGTTTTTAGGACATTATGAGTACCATGAAAAGAACTCATTACTGTGGTTCTCTCAGAGACTCCCACGTGGGAGAAGAAGTGACACTTATGGGGTGGGTCCACCGGAGAAGAGATCATGGTGGAGTCATCTTTATTGATTTAAGAGACCGGGAGGGACTGGTTCAAATTGTGTTTAATCCAGACATCAACCCCGGTATTCACACGGAAGCACACAGGATAAGAAATGAGTATGTCCTCGCCGTGCACGGAAAAGTACACAGAAGACCTGAAAACATGGCAAATCCCGCTTTGAAGACCGGCGAGATTGAGGTTATGGTTGATGATCTGGAGATACTCAATGAATCAAAAACTCCGCCATTTGTTCTCAATGAAAATATGGATATTTCAGAAAGTCTAAGATTAAAGTATCGATACCTGGATCTGCGCCGATCTGACATCCAGCAAAATCTTATCTTCAGAAATAAAGTTTCTATGGAAACACGCAGCTACCTTCAAAAAGAAGGGTTCATTGAAGTTGAAACGCCATTTCTCACCAAAAGTACACCCGAAGGTGCCCGGGATTATCTCGTTCCAAGCCGGATCAATCGGGGCATGTTTTATGCGCTTCCCCAATCACCTCAGCTTTTCAAACAGTTATTAATGGTCGCGGGATTTGACAGGTATTACCAGATCGTCAGATGCTTCCGGGATGAGGATCTGCGAGCTGATCGACAACCGGAGTTTACTCAAATTGATTTAGAAATGTCTTTCATCTCCGAGGATGATGTGATCTGCCTTATTGAAGGTTTGATGGCCCACATTTTCAGAATCTGCTTGAACACGGAGCTACGTACACCCTTCCCGAAAATATCTTACGTCGACGCGATTGAACGCTATGGGAGGGATAATCCAGACCTCCGCTTTTCGCTCACACTGTATAATGTAACGGATATTCTCACGCATTCAAACCTCAGTTTCTTCCAAGAGGCCATATCCGGCGGCGGTATTGTGAAAGTCCTGAAAGTCGACGGCGGAAAATCCCTCACACGAAAAGACCTTGATTCACTCGAAGAATACGTCACTCAATATGGTGCGAAAGGTGTGACATGGGCCAAGGTGAATCCCAGCGGGTGGACATCCCCAATTTCCAAGTTTCTCAAGCCCGGCGAAGTAAAAAAGGTAAATGAGAAAATTGATGCGAAGGATGGCGACGTCATCATAATGCTCGCGGATTCACCGACCGTCGTTCATGAAGCATTGGGTAATTTGAGAATTCACCTTGCGAAGAGATTGAATCTGTGTTCTCAGGAACAATTTTCCTTTACCTGGGTGAATGAATTCCCGCTTTTCGAATACAGTCACACTGAAAAAAGGCTCGTCTCCAAACATCATCCCTTTACCTCCCCCGTGCTGGAAGATGTCCCGCTTCTCCTCAAAGAGCCGGGCAGAGTCAGAGCAAGGTCATACGATCTCGTCCTGAACGGAACAGAAATCGGAGGGGGAAGTATCAGAATTCATCAGCAAAAGATCCAGAATATGATCTTCAAGACGCTGGGCATGGAACCTGAGGAGGTTCGGTCAAAATTCGGTTTTCTCTTAGACGCATTAGAATATGGAACACCTCCGCATGGTGGAATCGCCCTTGGTTTTGATAGACTTGTGATGATGATGATCGGGATGGATTCTATCAGGGATGTGATTGCCTTCCCCAAAACGCAGAAGGCGACGTGCCTTCTCACGGATGCCCCCACTCAGGTGAGCATTGAGCAACTCATGGAACTTTCTCTAAAAATACTCTGATCATCGTCCATAATTTTTATTGACAAAACGTCCCGATATTTATAACGTGATGCATATTTTTTCAAGGAGATCCGGATTACTGTGAATAACCTGAAGCCCAAAAGATGTCGGGAGGGAAAGCCAATGTTATATTCTTGCACGCATCGCGTCTCCATGAACATTCTTGCCGTCATTGTATTGTTATGCATACTGTCGGCATGCGCTAAGCAACCTTCCAAAACGGCACTCGTTGAGAAACCTCCGGAAGTGAAACAGGAAACACTGGAAGAAAAGAAAGCTGTTCCGGAAAAGCCCTCAGTTGTAGCTGAAAAACCGGCTCCCGAAGCTGCCGTTATTGCCGAGGCCGATAAAAAAGAAGCGGCAGAGACCAAAGTGGAAGCGAAGGAACCGGTGAAGAAAAAGCTCATCGGCAAAGATCAACATACAGTAAAAAAGGGTGAAAGTCTCTGGTGGATAGCGAAGTACAAGGATCGATACAATGATCCATACCTGTGGCCATTGATATACGAGACAAATAAAAAGAAGATAAAGAACCCGGATCTGATCTATCCAGGTCAGAAGTTCGATATCCCGAGGAAGGGGTACTCCATGGAGGTGATAAAGCAAAAGAGAAAGAAAGCAGGAGCCCCAAAGCCTTACTTACCTCCCAAGGAGGCCTTCACACCACTTGACTGAAACCTGCAATACCGTTTCAAAGAGGGCACAGCCGGTTTCAGGGTGCCCTCTTTTTTTTCAATAGAATGGGAGAACTCATCATGGCTAAATGGAATAAAGACAGAAGAGTGCTGGATCACGAACACACAAAATTCTGGAAATTTGAACTGCGGGACGTGGACGAACCAAATCTGCAAAAAGGCGTTTTCCCTTATGAGGAAATCAGCAGGATTGATTTCGACCACAAAATAATTCCGATTAACCCTTCAGAAGAGATATTCATTACCGACACGACATTCAGGGATGGGCAACAGGCACGGCCTCCCTATACTGTGAAGCAGATTGTCGATCTATTCACTCTGATGGGTAAATTAGGTGGGACAAGAGGTGTAATTAGACACTCTGAATTTTTTCTCTACAGTAAAAAAGACAGGGATGCAGTGGCAAAGTGTATCGAACTGGGGTTGAGATACCCGGAGATCACCGGATGGATAAGGGCCGTAGAAGAAGACATCAAACTGGTGAAAGAGGCAGGATTAAAAGAGACGGGCATACTCACGTCGGTCTCCGATTATCACATTTTTCTCAAATTAAATAAATCCCGAAAGAAAGCCTTTGATGACTATCTCGATATCGTGAAAAATCTTCTTCACGAAGGAATTATACCACGTTGCCATTTTGAGGACATTACGCGAGCAGAAATCTACGGGTTTTGTATCCCTCTGGCAATTGAGTTGATGAAACTTCGGGAAGAAAGCGGCATAGATATTAAGGTGAGACTCTGTGATACCATGGGCTACGGTGTAACCTATCCGGGAGCGTCACTGCCGCGGAGTGTGGACAAGCTCATCCGTGCGTTTATCGACGACGGGGGGGTACCGGGTCACCTGCTTGAATGGCACGGACACAACGATTTCCATAAGGCGTTAATCAATGCGACAACAGCCTGGCTCTATGGCTGTGCTGCTGCAAACGGGACACTCTTAGGCTTCGGGGAACGAACGGGAAATGCGCCTATTGAAGGTCTCATCATCGAGTATATAAGCCTGCGAGGGACAAACAACGGGATCGACACCACGGTGATCACGGATATTGCCGAATACTTCGAAAAAGAAATTGGTTTCAAGATCCCCCCCAACCACCCCTTTGTCGGTTCGGACTTTAATGTCACGAGGGCCGGGGTACATGTCGACGGTCTGATCAAGAACGAAGAAATCTATAATATTTTCGACACCACAAAGATATTGAACAGACCTCTCGTGTTTATGATCACCGACAAATCGGGCAAGGCCGGTATTGCTCAGTGGATTAACAATCGTCTGGGCACAAGTGGGCCGAATGCCGTCGACAAGCGGCATCCGGGCGTATCAAAAATTCATAAATGGGTAACGGAACAATACGAATCCGGAAGGGTCACGGGAATATCAAACGAAGAACTGGAAAAGCTGGTGCGGAAGTACCTGCCGGAACTCTTCATGTCCGATCTGGAAAAGATCAAGTACATGGCGACCCAGGCCGCTATGGACGTGGTAAAGAAAGTAATTGAACATCCTGTAATGAAGTCAATGAAACCGGAACTTCAAGAACCGATTATGCAACAGTTCATCGAAGAGAACCCGTCAATTCAGTTTGCGTATGTCGTTGACATGAACGGGAAGAAGACAACACGAAACATTACCAATATCGCTGACAGGGCCAAATACGAGAGTTACGGCATCGGAACGGATCAATCGGACCGCGAGTGGTTCATTATGCCTCTTAAAACGGGGAAGATGCACGTCACGAATTTCTATATTTCAAAAATGACAGGGGCACTCTGCATTACCGTATCCGCACCGATTACCGACGAGAATGACGATATGACCGGCATTTTCGGGGTAGATATCAAATTTGAAGACTGGGTAAAAAGAGTCGAAGATATCGCTGAAGCCACACAAATCGCCCTCAGGGAAGAGTATGAGGCGAAATCAAAACTTGACCGGTGGATCTAAGAGCGATACTCCTCGCTGACTATCCACTGTTCATACGGACATGTTTCTCTCTCGTACGACAGGGGAGCAATCTCCGTGATAAATCTCGATGGGGATAACATCATATTCCCCATAGTTCTCGTATGGTCAACCAAGGGATAACAGAGGTAGAGCTGGTCTTTCGCTCTGGTTGCCGCTACATAAAAGAGCCTTCTCTCTTCCTCTTCACCATCGGGATCTTTCAGGGCACGAGCGAGAGGCATCATCCCCTCTGAACACCAGATCATGATGACCACCGACCATTCGAGACCCTTCGCCTGATGGATTGAGCTGAGGATTATCCTGTCCTCTGCATCATGTCGGATGTCGGTTTCGCTCGCTTCCGTCATATTCGTCATGAGGGCAAGTTCGCTCAAGAAATCATCCAAGGAATGAAACCTTTTCGAGTACTGTGCGAGCTGCTCCAGATCTTCTATTCTCGATGCCGCATCGGCATATCTCGCGTACAGGTAATCTTCATAGCCATTTTCAAGCACAGTCCCGATAATCATTAAGACATCCGGCCCGGGATGATCACTCATGCATTTCTGAATTGTATTCCGGAGATTCAATAACCCCGGCCACGTCGCCCGCGTGCCCGAACGGTAAAAACCCTCACTGAATACCGCCGACAGAGGGTCAGCCTCCCCCGAGATGAACTTCCATACCTTATCGGCGGTGACTTTCCCGATCTTCCCGTAAAGACCAAGCACTCTTTTCCATGCAACTTCATCGCGCGGATTTGTAATAATCCTCATATACGCGACAACGTCTTTCACATGAGCCTGCTCGAAAAATCTCATGCCTGACCGAACTTCAAAAGGAATTCCTCTCCGCGTGAGTTCCATTTGAACTTCCATGGAATGATAATGTGCCCTGTAAAGCACGGCTATTTCGTTCAGGGGAATCCCCTCGTAAATCATTTCAAGGATGCGCTGGGCAACAAAGTGTGCCTGCAGAGTGGCATTCTGTACCGGTACAAGTATCGGCCTTATCCCTTTTCCACGCACCGGTGTGAGTGTCTTGTGATATTGGTTTTCATTATTGACAATGCTCATGTTGGCGAAATGAAGAATTTCGGGCGTGCTCCGGTAGTTCGTCTCCAGTTTGAGTATCTTGCATTCGGGATACCTTACCGGAAAATCCATTATGTTTGCAAAATGTGCCCCTCTGAATGAGTATATGCTTTGCGCATCGTCCCCCACAACCATAATATTCCTGTGACGGTGAGCAAGGAGATCGAGTATTGCTGCCTGGATCATGTTCGTGTCCTGATACTCATCAACGAGAATGTGGGAAAATCGTTCCGAATATTTGTCCAAGACATGCGGAAATTCGTAGAGAATTTTTTTACAGTTTAGAAGGAGATCATCAAAATCCATGACGTTCAGGCTCTTTTTACGAGCCGTGTAATTTTTCTCAACCCTCAACATATCTTCGAGGCACAGGCGAAAATAAGGGTACCGATGTTCTACAACCTCTTCGAGTGAAATCTTCATATTCAAAGATAAGCTCATGATGTCCCTGAGCACGTCTCCCCGGGGGAATCGGTTACCCTTCGTATGAATCCCCTGTGCAGATACACATGCGTTGATCAGTTGCGTGGAGTCCTCGCCATCCATAATAGAAAAATTCCTGTCGTAACCTAAGAGATGAGATTGCGATCTCAGAATGAGATGGGCAATATGGTGAAATGTTCCGCCCCACATACCACCGAGGTCCCTGTCAATGAGCATCGTAACCCTTGACAACATCGCCCGTGCCGCTTTGTTGGTGAAGGTTGCAAGGAGTATCCTCTCCAGAGGAACGTCGGATTCAACGAGCCACGCAACCCGGTAGGTCAGTGTTCGCGTCTTGCCACTTCCTGCGCCGGCAATGACAAGCACCGGTCCGCTGCCTTCCATTACGACGCGGAGCTGTTCCTGATTGAGTTGATTGGGGTAATCAATCATTACGGCAGAGATATGTGACCGGAAAAGAATCCCGTTTCCGTTGCGTATTCAAACTGCCTTCTCCAGTTAATATCCGGGTGGGACTGCTCGAAGCGTTCCGCTCCTATGAGCCTCAACGATTCGGCATCAATCGCCACGGGATGATAACCACCTAAAAAACCGAGGTCGCGAAAGACAACCGGATTTTCTCCTGCAAGACAATCGCACTCTTTCGTGATATTGATCAGGGCATTGACCAGAACAGCCTTTTGCTGAATGCGCCTCCATACCGCCGCTGCCGTTTCCACTAACTTTTCCTGAAAAACGGTATCATCGGTATTCCATAAAATTCTGAGTGCCATTTCCGGGCAGAGGGCAATGCATTGAGCACAGCCTATACATGTTTCCAAATCATACACGGGATAGCCGTTATCCCCTGCCCTGGCGGCACCTGATGGGCAGATTTCCACACAGACACCGCAACGGGTACATATATCCCTCCTTAATTTCGGTCGCGCATCCGAGTGCATTCTCTGCTTTTGTGCGCGCGAGGCAAATCCCATGGAGATATTCTTGATAGCCCCGCCGAATACGGCCGCCATATGCCCCTTGAAATGGGAGAAAATGAAAAATCCATCCGCCTTCTCCACAATTGAAGCCACCTGAACTGTCTTGAAATGTTTATATCCTGAAGGGATTTCCACTACATCTTTGCCGTCAAGACCATCTGCGATGAGCACAGGACATCCGAGATAGTCTTCGACGAAACCGTGTTCTTTCGCCGTAAGCAAGGAATCGCTTCCGGTACGCCGTCCACCGGAATACAGCGCTGTAGTATCAAAAACGAACGGTTTGGCCCCCTGATCCCGGAGCCATCGGGAAATCTCTTTCGCATAGATCGGTGACAGATAGCTATGATTCCCCCGCTCGCCCCAGTGAAGCTTGATACCCACACTATCGCCCTTCGCAAAAGGGTTTTTTAAATCCCCGAGGAGGGATGCAAGCTTTTCAACGTACGTGTCCTTTGAACCGTCAATTTCACGAAAAAGTACTTCGCCCATGATCATCACCTCTCCCGTGACATAATGTATACGGAATCTAATAGACTAAAGCGATCGTGTCAAGAATGTTGCGCACCCCCGACGCACCTCCTGCCGGCTGTTTCGCCTCCTGCCGTCACCGGCATAGCGATATCGATATCCGAGTTCGCATTCTCCGTACGGGTTTGTGCAGCAACTGAATCGCTCAACTTGATTTGCGTCAATGTTGTTTTTTTACAAGTATCACTCTTACCTTGCCTGAATCATTGACAAGAATTACTCATCCTGATAGTTTTAATCAAGCGGAATGTAACTCACAGTTACTTGATGCAAATTTAATTAAAAAGGAGGGAATACCATGGTTACTTTTTTTATGTTCGGCAAATATTCGCACGAGGCTACGAAAGCAATCAGTGCGAAAAGAACGGATAAGGCATTAAGCCTTATAAAGAAATTCGGTGGCAATGTAAAGTCAATGCACGCATTGTTAGGCGAAAACGATCTCGTTTTTATTGTGACGTTCCCAGGAGTCGATAAGGCAATGCAGGCATCAGTTGCCCTCTGTAAACTCACGGGCATTTCCTTTACCACATGCCCCGCGGTGACCGTTGACGAATTTGACAAACTGATGGCTGATGTGTAACCGGAGTGGAGCGCCAGGGGCAGCTTCCGGAAACGAAAAACCCCTTACACTCTTATGTGCTCTGCAAACAAATACCCCGCCTTGCACAGGCGGGGTATTTACGTAAGACGCATAATGCCCATCTTATTTTTTATTTAGTCTGCAATTTCGCTACACCAGAGGCTTCCCACCGTTGAGTCGCTCGTAGACACGTACATACTCATCCACCATGGTACTCAAATCATACTTCTGTCTCGTTTCCCTCATAATCCTTTTGATCTGCTTCTCCCTTATCTCCAGGGGTCTCCTGTGAAACCGGACACTCCTTGTTAACCCATACCATAGTCCTCCAGGATCGTAATCCCTGAAGAGGAATCCGTTTCCCTCGTCCCTGTGTGCACCATCACACTGCAGTGTCAACTCTTTTATCTTGTCATGATAACCGCCGGTGTCGCGGTTTGTCGCTGTTGCCCCGTAAATATTCCCTACCTGGTCGATCTGGCCGCACGGCTCGTAGAGGGAAGCACCAAATACATCGCTTGCCGCAGCGTACCCTAAAAGGGAAAGCTTTTCGTCGAAACGCTGATATGTTATTTTCCCGCCGGATGCCCAGGAAATTCTCCCCAATATTTCTTCATGAGCACGATCACTCGCGACACCATTGGCAACGATGGCAATCTGGACGTCACCAAGTGCAATGACGAATTTGAGAGCGATGTCTTCCAGAAGTTCTACCCCTTTTTGGGCTGGATCCAAGCGCGACGGCCAATAAAGGAGAATCGCCTCAGGGTTTACGATAAGCCCCGTTCTTTTCTGAAATTCCACAAGGTTTTCTCTCTTTGCAGAAATGACATCATCATAAGGCCCGTAATTTTTTTTAAGATGTTCGCAGCGCTCCGAATATATCCTCGGCGATGTGGCGTTCATGATGCTCAAAGCAGCGCCGGTGTAATACTTAGCCTTGATCTCATGTCTCACACTATGAGGAATAATCGACCTGTCTAAGAAATAATCGTTGACGATCTCCCTGAGAAAATTCTCCCCGACAAAATTAACCAGCGATGCGCTCTTGATTGCTGTGGCCTGGCTGTCCACGCATACCTTGCCGTATTCTTCCGAGAAATATATATTCCATGACAAGCCTTCGATGTCGACTCCAAAGAACATATCAAGTGGAATTTGTCCTGTATGGACGTTATGAACCGTATGCAGAATATGGCACCCCCTCGACTTCGCGTAGGCGGTAATAACTCCTCCGGCCATCCAGTCATGGCTGTGGAGAATCAGTCTCCCCTCGTGCTTCGCCCTGACAGTTTTTATTATGTTGTTTACCATTTGTTTCTGGAACTCAGCGGCATTGAGGAGAGGATCTCCCGAATATGCAGTGGGCAGGTTGGCAAATATTGAAGAGCTCACCAGATGGATTTTGTCTGGATCGATTTTGTATCGAATTTCCCTCCATTTTCCCTCATCCAAATTGCATTCATTCTGGAACCGCTTCTTTAAATTCAGCGTGGCTAAGTGACATTCGATCTGTCGTTCTCTCAAACCTTCGCACAATGCGGTGACCACCTCACCGAGACCGCCTGATTTACCGGAAATGAAACGGGCGAGACTTCCCATCTCATCAGGGAGCCTGCCGGTTTCCGGAGTCACAAGCAAAACCGGTGTCTTTTTCGTCTTTTTTAAAACCTCCAATCCGTAAACCGTCTTTTCCCTTCTCAGCGGATGATGATAATCACCTCGCATAATACGTGACTTCTTGAACAATTCCTGATACTTAATAATTCTGCGGTTTTTTATTGAGAATCTCATTTGAGGCTCATGCAGTCTTCTTTCCACAAACAGTTGTTCTCACATGTGTCCTTTGTCTGAAAGCACGGTGAATAACCTTCTCTCACCTGAATGTCCCGAATAATATCCCTCTTTGCACGACCTACTCTCGCATCGACACCCCATGTTTTCGCAATTTCACGCACATCCTGAATCCGCATTTTTATACCTCTGTCAAGGTCCGAAAAATCTTGCTACGATAGCGTGTGTTGACGCTTTTTATGAATGTCTTGGAATATCGATATTACTCTTCCCGCTTCAGGTATCGAAGGGTGTTGTGTAGTTACATTTACTTTAGACTTGAGACCCTGATAATTCAATACCAAATAATTTAGTAGATAATACCAGGTATTTCCAGGTATCAATGTATGGACAAGAGATAGGTTCTCAGGTTTGCTTTTTTATTCCGCATGCCTAACTTAGTTCTTATGTTTTCTCTGTGAAAATCAATCGTTCTCCTTGATATATGAAGCAATTCGGCAATAGATTTACTCGTCATTCCTTCCTTTATAAGATTTGCTACCTGTATCTCCTGTGGAGTGAAATGTAAATATTTTAATGACAAATTTCGTGAAAAAGAGGAACTGATATTTTTCACACTGTTTTCGAGGATCTCTGTCAGGGTTTTCTGGGTGGTGCTCAATCCGGTATTCTTGAGTTTTACAATATAGGGGAGCACAAGTTTCTTCACATTCAATAATATTTTTTCCTCAAGTTCCAAACGGTCTTCTTCCCTGCTCTTTGCGAGAACCTTGAGCGCCGTGTTCAGTTCTTCCAGATTACGAGATTTTATCGCCAATAAGTGCTCCCTGTTTTTCAGTTCCAGCGCTGATCCGTAACGAACCTCTTCAACACCCACCGCTGCGGCAACGATTCCCATGATGTTGATATCTTCCGGCGTAGGCACATAATCTTCCCGGAAGACGGCACAGAGTGAACCGACATACTCGGTACCGATCTTGACCGCCTGGCCGATATAGGTCCTAAGTCCATATCTCATTACGTTGGGATCGGTCTTGTTGTATAATGTTTCTTCAAGGTTTCGGATTATTATCGGATTGTCTCCCCCTTTATTTATCACATCATAGCATATGTGCCCATCCGGCTTGTCCATCATTGTAAAGTCAGGGGGGGTCTGCCAGTGACCTGCGGAAACCAAGAAACCTCTTTCTAATCTGTTGTAAAGCGCACAGGTCGCTCCCATGAGCTCGCCGAAGAGACAGGTGAGTTTCTGAATATTTTCAACCGGATCGGACACAAAATTTAAAAAACAATCGTTTATCCGTGACAGACGTATGTGTGACCGCTTACGTTCAGTAATATCACGGAGTATCCCCTGGGCGGCCACTCCTTTCTTGTAAGGTACATGAGAAACCGAGGCCTCAACTTCTATCTTTTGCCCATCTTTCCGTATTGCGGTGAACTCATAAGTAGAGTTTATTGACTCACCCCGGAAAAACCTCTCAATGCGCTCCTGAATCAGCTGACGGCTCTCCGGAGCAACAAGATTGAAGAAGTCGAATTCAGGGCTCTTGGCCTCCTCCGGCGTGATGCGAAAAAGTTCCGAGAATTTTTTGTTGACATATTCAAACCGGCCCTCGTAAAGCAGATAAATCGCATCGTGCGTCTGTTCAATCAACGACGCATAGAGGCCGTAGTCGCCTTTCGATACACCTTCCCGGTCTCCCTTCTTTTTCCCGTATTTTTTCATTCTTTGAACTTTTCTCTCAGGCATAGAGATTGTGCGAAATGTTTACTTTAGTTCCTCTGTTTTTGATTGTTATCCCCTCAAGATGATCCACTTCGTGCTGTACAATCCATGCCTTATTGCCGTATGATGCCAACACACATTCCCCTCCCGGATCAAAATCCCTTGATCCATATTCCAATTCAACGTATCGCCTTTCCAAGGTGTATCCCGAAATGAATACATACGGTTTTCTTTTCACGACAAAGATTTCACCGGGAATTGAACCGCATGACTCAATACATCGAATATCATCGCCTTCCAGGCTTATAATCCGGGGATTCATCAGGGAAATATATCTGAAATCAACGGTAGGAATGAGGATTTGTCTGACCGGACTCATTGTTCGTGTCCAGTATATATTGTTGGAGCTCACACCCACGAATGTATGCAATTCTCTGAAGTGTCTCATGATGCCGTCGAGATCTCTGACCAGTTGCAATTCTTTATCTAAATCAATTTCTCTGGCCTTCATGTTCACCCAGTCGTTGTGATCATGAATAGTCGCAACCCTGACTTCATGTTTTCCTTGACTTTCCTGGGTACTCATGTTTTGGGAAGTCATGCTCATTTTTTCCGCTATTGTATTGAGAGTACTGCGGCCTCCACCTTTCCGTTATTCGTACCATATTTTTCATCCGAGTGCTGTGATTTTTTGACGCTGTCACTCTCACACTCTTTGATGCTGACGAAACCGATTTTTCCTGACCGATTTGCGTACGTCACACAAAGGGCAACCTCCGCACAAAGGTTGTAATTCACAACGGTGAGCGAACATGAAACGAAAAAAATCAAAACCCAAAACAGGAAACGTGCTGGATTTCAAAAAGATCCTGAACCAGAAAAAAATCAATGATATGTGCAACCTGGATGATGATGACTTCAAACTTGCAGTCACCCAATCCCTTTTGAGCATCGTTGAAACCATGGATATGAATAATAAAAAATTCAGGGAGTCATTCGACGGGATAATAGGACATCTCAAAATTATCAACGAGGAAATGCATTTTCTCAAACAGGTGCTTTACATGGAAAGGATATTGAACGGACAACTCAGAAATGGCCCCATGACCATGGAACAAAAGGCATCAATGGCAAAGGCGTTCGGTATTGATTTTGATAAATTTCTGAAGCAGGTTACGGATGTGGGGAAACCCCACCGAAAGGGAAAAAAAGAACTTCCTCCCAAATAAAATAATATCGGCCCGCCCCACACAGACGAATCCTCGGCAGGTACCATGATTGCAAAAAAAAGGAGCCAGTCTGAAGTGAACTGACCCCTTGAGATCGCTGGTGCCTGGGGCGAGATTTGAACTCGCACAGTGCTAAGCACCGAGGGATTTTAAGTCCCTTGCGTCTACCACTTCCGCCACCCAGGCGGTGATAATCGATTTTCGTATAGTATGTTTGAAAATCACTGTCAAGCGTTAAGGCTTTCCCGGAATATCCCTTGAAGAGTATCGAAATTTTATGCTACATGTGCGGCAATTTGAACGCGAGGAGGAGAGAACCGATCCATGAAAGAGGTTGATATCGTAATTTCCGGAGGTCGGATTCTTACGATGGACGAAAACGACACAAGAATTCAAAAAGGGTCTCTTGCCATTCACGGGAATACAATCGTCGCGGTGGGGGATGCCGACGATATCGAGAAGGAATATTATGGAGGTCAACGCATCGATGCGAAGGACTCCCTGGTGATGCCGGGACTGATCAATGCTCACACCCATGCGGCAATGACATGCTTCAGAGGTATCGCCGACGACATGGAACTGATGGACTGGCTGGACAACTACATTTTTCCGGCTGAAGCGAAGAACGTAGACCCGGAACTTGCTTACTGGGGCAGCCTCCTGGCCTGTGCGGAAATGATAAAATCGGGTACAACCACCTTCTGCGACATGTATATCTTCGAGGAAGAAACAGCCCAGGCCGCCAAACAGGCAGGTGTCCGCTGCGTCATCGGGGAGGTGCTGTTTGATTTTCCCTCCCCCAATGTCAAAACTCCGGAGGAGGGTCTCGCCTACACGGAGACCCTGATAAAAAAATGGGTAGATGATCCCTTGGTGAACATCGTTGTAGAACCCCATGCGCTGTACACATGTTCCCCTACCCTTCTCTCCCGTGCCAACGCACTGGCTGAAAGATACCAGCTTCCGTTGGCAATTCATCTTTTGGAAAACAGGGATGAATCAAATCTCATCATGCAAAAGGTTGGAAAGAAGGCTGTTCGTTTCCTCAAGGAAATCGGTTGCCTCAACGAACGTTTTTTTGCGTTTCACTGCGTGTACATGGAAGATGAAGATATCCGGATCTTTGCCGATCACGGATGCAAGGTTGTCCACAATCCTGAAAGCAACATGAAGTTAGCCTCCGGTGTCGCCCCGATCACAAATATGCTGAATGCGGGAATCGTTGTCGGTCTGGGTACAGACGGATGTGCCAGCAATAACAACCTTGACATGTTTCAGGAAATGGATTCCGCAGCCAAGCTGGAAAAATCCTCACTTTTGAATCCGACGGTGATGTCTGCCCGTACCGTACTTCATATGGCGACATCCGACGGGGCAAAAGTATTGGGACTTGACGGTCTCGTCGGGACCATAAAGAAAGGAATGAAAGCGGATATAGTGATCGTCAACCTCAACAAGCCGCATCTGACGCCCCTCTATGATGAATATTCACATCTCGTATATGCAGTCAACGGAGCCGATGCGGACACGGTTCTGATCAACGGACGTATCGTAATGAAGGATCGCCGTCTTTTGACCATCAATGAGGCGGAGGTGATGGAGAGAGTCAACCGGATCGCCATCCGCATACGGGACAGCCTGAAGTCCTGAAGCTGATATGCAACACGAAGAGTATGACATCCTCATAACGGGAGGTCTTCTCCTTACCATGTCGGGGGACACGGAAATGGTGAAAGACCCCGTCATTGGCATCCGGAGCGGACGTATCGAGAGCATCAAAAAATCCCACGCGCACCCGCCACATCTCTTCAGGGCAAAGGAACTCATTGATGCATCGGGATGCCTCATCATGCCGGGACTCGTAAATACCCACACTCATTTACCCATGGTCTGTTTCCGCGGCATGGCGGATGACCTCCCCCTGATGGAATGGTTGCAGAACCACATCTGGCCGGCAGAGACCAGGCACGTGAGCAGGGAAATGGTATACGCCGGATCCATGCTCGCGATGGCAGAGATGATTCTCTCCGGGACAACAACATTCTGCGATGCATATTTCTACGAAAGCAGCGTGGCCAGGGCTACTCTCGCCTCCGGTATGCGCGGAATAGTCTGCCAGGGATTCATTGACCTCCCGGAGGAGAATACACCGTCACGAATCATTGAAATCGCGGAGCGTTTCATTGATCGCTGGAGGGACAAATCGCCTCTTCTCATTCCGGCCCTGGCCTGTCACGCACCGTACACCTGCACTGAAGGAACTCTTGTCTGCATTAAGAGTGTCGCGCGCAAGGCGGGAGTCCCTTACAATATCCATGTCTCGGAGACAAAGGAGGAGGTCGAGATCATAAGAAGCCGGCACGGTAAATCACCTTTGCGCTACCTCAGGGACATCGACGTACTCGACGGACACACCATCGCCGTCCACTGCAACTGGCTCGAAGACGACGAAATTGATATTCTCCGCACATACGGCGTCAAAGTATCCCACAATCCTGAAAGCTCTTTGAAGCTTGCCGCCGGTATCGCCCCTGTCCCGAAGCTCCTCCGGAATGCGGTCGTTGTAGGACTGGGTACGGACGGTACCGCCAGCAACAATGATCTTGATCTCTTCGGTGAGATGGATACAGCCGCCAAGATTCACAAGATGGCCCAGATGGATCCCACAGTTATGGATGCGAAAACCGTAGTAAAGATGGCAACCATCGAAGGTGCAAGAGTCCTCGGTCTGGATGAGCAGATCGGTTCGATTGAAGTGGGAAAGTGGGCGGATATCATCATTCTTGACATGATGAAACCCCACTGGATCCCCCTGTTCAATCCCTACTCCCAGCTCGTGTATGCCGCATCCGGTGCGGATGTCACCACAAGCATCATCGGCGGTAGGGTTGTGATGCGCAACAGGGAACTCCTGAGCATCGACCTGCCTGCTGTCGCCCGTGAAGTCAAGACCATAGCCGATGCAATCGCAGAAAGCATTGTTTCTCAACCGTCATAGAGGAGGTTTCAGATGGGAAATTTGTTTCGCGAAATTATAGCAGGGCTGTGTGCTGCAATCATCTTCCTTTTCCTCTTGCCGGTGAATTCCTGGTCCACTCCCCGGGAGGTCACCCTCTTTCCGGATTCAGCCCACGTTGTTGAAGTCTCGAAGGCGAAAATCAAGACGGAAGGGAAAGACCGTCGGGTGGTAGCGGTTACCCTTCCCGGCAACGCCGATATGGAATCATTCACGGCTCATCTGCCTGATGATGCAAAACTTAAGATCGACGACGTCGGCTGGCGTCAGATCATCCGCCAGGATGAAACAAAGATTGCGAATCTGCGAAAACAGTCCAAGAAACTCAAAGAAGAGAGGAGATCACTCCAGTCTTCCATCCGTGCCCTTGAAACCCAGATCCAGTTCTGGCAGTTGCAGACCAAAGCGAAGACAAAGACGATCACCGATGCAAACAATATGTCCGCCTCCATCGGGAAAAATATGAGAAAGTTCTACCATGATAAAATCACTATGGAACCGGAACTCGAAAAAATAAACAAGCGGATCAGTGAAGTTCAGGAGGAGCTTGACCGCGCAACGGGAAAAAAAGAAACTGCCTGGGAAGTTACCCTTGTGCTTTCCGGCGCTCAAGCAAATGAGGCAACTTTGACCTATTCTTACACAATATCAGGATGCGGCTGGCAGCCCCTGTACCGTCTTGAGGCAAGGCCACAAAACAAGCACACAGTGTTTTCATGGGAAGCGGAAATATGGCAGAGTACCGGTGAGGACTGGAATCACGTTCACATTAATGTAGCAACACTGAAACCGACTTCAACCATCGCACCGGCAGATTTGCCCCCGTGGGTTATCAAGCCCCGTCCTTTGCACCGCTACGGGATGGAAAAGAAGGCAATGAAAATAGAGGCAGAAGATCGCGCAGCCCCATTAGAAGCGGCAGAAGAAGCTCCGGCAGCGCCGCAGCAGGTAAGAGAGAGCACATACTCAGTCTGGAAGATAGGGAAAAAGGCTCTCCCCGCCGGGACGAGACAGCGGGTAAAAATTCAGGAAGAAACATGGCCTTCAGAATTCACCCATCTTTTGAGGCCCTCACTCGGCAATCAGTCGTTTGTGAGAGCATCGATTCAGCTTGCCGGGTCGAAAGAGATTCCTCCCGGAACAGCCCTGTTTGCGGTTGACGGTGCAATCCTTGGTAAACGGAACTTTGCCCTTGCGGGTAAGGAAGCGATAATCTTCTTCGGAGTTGATCCCCTGGTTACGTCAACCGTTCAACTGCTGTCCCAGAAATCAGGCGAAAGAACCTTTCTGGCGGACAGGCAGACCTACACCTGGGACTGGCGTATCGATATCCAGAATGCCAGGACATCCCCGATCAGGGCTCTTGTGGAAGAACCGAATCCTCAACCGAGAGACGAGAGGATAAAATTGACACTGAAACATGAACCGGAACCCGTGGAAAAAACACCTTCCACATTGACCTGGAGTATCGATATGGGAGCGGGTGAGAAAAAATCGTTATTTACTTCTGTCAGGCTTGAAGCGCCGAAGGACATGAATCTTGATCTCGGTTGGAGAAGATAGACACAGACCGTGCCGTGCTATGCGAGAGGTCTGCCGTTGTTGAGTCTCTCGTAAATTCTGACATACTCCGCAATCATATTGCCGAGGTGGTATCTTTCCCGTGCCTCTTTCATGATACGTGTTATCTGTTTTTCCCGTACCTTTAAAGGTCTCCTGTGAAACGCGATGCTCTTGTTTAAACCATACCACAGACCTCCCGGATCATAGTCTCTGAAGAGAAATCCATTGCCCACATCCTGGGGTGATCCGTATGTTTTAAGTCTGAGCTCCCTTATCTTGTCATGATACCCACCCGTATCACGGTTGGTAGCTGTCGCCCCGAAGAGATTTCCTATCTGGTCGATCTGGCCACACGGTTCATAGAGCGAGGCACCGAAAACATCGCTCGCAGCGGCATAGCCGAGCATGGAAAGGCTTTCACTGAAGGGCTGATAGGTTATTTTTCCTCCCGAATCACAGGCGATTCTCCCCAGGATCTCCGTGTGTGTGCGATCACCTCCCACACCGTCAGCGACAATCGCGATCTGTGCATCACCATGAACCGTCACGAAGTGCTGGGCGATATGCTCCAAGAGTTCAACTCCTTTTTGAACGGGGTCGAGTCTTGACGGCCAGAAAAACAGTATGGCATCCGGATCCACTACGAGCTCCGTCCTTTTCTGGAATTCGACGAGATTCTCCTTTTTGGCTTCAACAACCGCATCATCGGGACCGAATGTCCTGACACAATGTTCACACCTCTCCGGATACATGGTAGTGGAGGGTGCATTGATGATGGCCCACGCAGAATCCTGATAATATTTTTCTTTCACCTCCTGTCGGACACTCGCAGGCACAAGGGGCCTGTCCATGAAGTAATCGTAAACGACCTCTTCTAAAAATCTCTTCCCGACAAAATTGATAATGGTCGCATTTTTTATGGCTGTGGCCTGACAGTCCACAGCCATTTTTCCTTCATACTCTGAGAAGTACACATACTCGGCGATATTACTGAAATTAACACCCTGCATAAAATCCACCGGCACATGTGCGGTAAACACATTATGAACGGTGTGCAAAACGGGGATCCCCGTTGCTTTGGCGTACGCGGTGATCACGCCGCCTGCCATCCAGTCATGACTGTGTATGATGAGCTTACCTCCATGTTTTGCTCTGATTTCTTTGATGATATTATTCACGATTGCCTTCTGAAATTCAGCAGCGGTCATGAGCGGGTCTCCCGAGTAGGCACTGACATTGTCGGCAAAAATAGCAGAGCTCACCAAATGAACCTTCTCCGGATCGATCTTGTACCTGATTTCCCGCCATTGATGCTCACTTAACTGTGATTCCCGCTGAAATCGTTTCTTCAAGTTCAAAGTCACGAGATGAACATCAATCCCCCTCTCTGAAAGACCCTCGCACAGCGCGGAAACCACCTCACCCTGACCTCCGCTTTTTCCCGAGATGTACTTGGCCAATGCCCCCATATCCTGGGGCAATCTTCCCGTCTCCGGTGTGACCATCAGAATCGCGGTTTTTTCCTGATGCTTCAAAATCTCGAATCTCTTCACGAGTAACTGGAGGTCATCGATTTTCCGTGTGAGTATATGAGTCGGCCGGGCAATCGATCCTCCATAGGGATTGAAATAGGCGTGAACCGCGTGATCTTCTCCGGCGCGCTCATGGAGGAAATAAATATGATCGGAGGTGGTCAATTGCCTCCATCGTGTGAGCAATTCACCTCCCGCCCTCCTCACATCCTGCTCCATATTTTCGATGTCTTTGAACAACTCATACTGCGTGGGATTCCCCAGCCAGCCGAAGGTGTCCCTTCCCTTGTCAGCCCAGGAGGATGTAGATAACCCGT
Source organism: Deltaproteobacteria bacterium (assembly GCA_016874835.1). GTDB lineage: Bacteria > Desulfobacterota > Syntrophia > Syntrophales > UBA2185 > VGTB01. Next base: position 25,375 of record VGTB01000021.1, read on the forward strand.
GAATATCTATGAACGGACAGTCGGTTTCTTTGAATCGTTCTGCGATCTCTGTGGGATTCGCGACAATGATATTCTGATATTGTGAAATCGCCTCCGGCAAACCCTTCCAGAACTCGAATATGCCTTTCTCCTCCCATATATGCTCACCAATGTGCTCAAAGTCATACCCCAATAAAACGGCTTCACCGTCAATTTGTGCGATGTGAGAGGCATACTGATCCGGTGACACAGGATCATGAGGATACCTGAATGCGATATCATCACTCAATTCCCTGTTTCGGGGAATGACGATCAGATCACTCCCCTTCGCCCGAAAGACCGCATTGGGCGAAATGGGACGGTTCCTCCCGATGAACATGTCATCTCTTTTTTCACAGAGAATTGACACATAACCCATATCCGCAACAACTTCCGCAATATGGTTGTTATACATAAGTTCCGTGTTTCTGAACGACGTGGGCAGGATACCGAATAGTTTATGCATCTTTTCCCTGTGCAGCGTTACCTGATCCCGGAACTCCTGTTTTCTGGGATCCGCGAACAGACTTGTAAGGGAATGATGATACGTTTCATCAAGGAATTCTACCTGCTGGTTTTTTCCCCCCGCGTCAAAAAGTTCCGCCAATGCCCCGATGACATCAGGCTGGTAGAGTTCGGCCTGCTCCAGGAAGGTGCCTGACATGCTGAGGGCAATTTTAAAGTCGTGGAATTTCGAAATCAGGTCGGTAAACATACGTAAAGCGGGCAGATAACATTTTCCCGCTACCTTGATAAATATCTCCCTGTTATTCTCATCCCAGAGGAATTTATCTTTCTCAGGGTGAAGCCTGAACGGCTGATGAAGCTGAAAATAAAAGGTGGCAAGCGGCATCTAAGAACTTCCTGTGTTATTCTCTATGGGTTTCATTCCCCGAAGTTTTCCTCATGAGATTCAGTCAATACTCATCTCTTCAACAGGGTCGGGGTAACTCTCCGGATGCTCCGTCTTCCCTCAATCGCTTCTCCAGAAGTCAACATGAAAACTTTTTATCCGAATCTCAATGTATGTATATGATGTGTATAGAAATATTACTTTCAGGTCAAGAAGGATTACCGATCCATCTTGACTGTAAACGGATTATCTGCAAGATAGGAACATCACATCTCCATTGATAATAACTAGATTCAAATAGTTGTCAAAGATGAGTATATTCAGAAAAAACAATAACATGGATGATAATTCTGCGGTGCAACGGAACAAACGGAAAATCCCCGACACGGTAAAGTCAGCGAGGTCTGCCGGTATCCCCGTGATTACCTACCCGGAAGACCTCCCGATTACGTCAAGAAAGGATCACATCGTCCAGGCTATTAAAAGGCACCGTGTTGTCGTCATAACAGGCGAGACGGGTTCCGGGAAAACGACGCAGATCCCGAAGATGTGCCTTGAGGCAGGCAGGGGGATTTCGGGAATCATCGGCTGCACCCAGCCGAGAAGAGTCGCCGCCATAACCGTTGCCCACCGTATCGCCGAGGAGCTGGGAGAAGAAATCGGCCGCACTGTAGGTTACCAGATCCGCTTCGAAGACAGAACAGGACGCCACAACTGCATAAAGATCATGACAGACGGGATTCTCCTGAATGAAGCCCATCAAGACCCCTTCTTGCGCCGGTATGACACTATCATAGTGGATGAAGCCCATGAGAGAAGCCTGAACATCGATTTTGTCCTGGGCTTTTTGAGGACACTCTCAGGTAAGAGAAAAGATCTCAAGGTGATCATCACATCGGCAACCCTCGATACGGAAAAGTTTTCCCGGGCCTTTCACGCCCCGATAATCGAAGTCTCTGGTCGCATGTATCCCGTGGAAGTTCTCTACCGGCCGCCGGATCCGGATCTTGAGGATTCGGGTGAGATCACCCACATCGATGCCGCGGTAACCGCGCTGGAAAAGCTCATGGAAAACAGCTATGGCGGCGATGTTCTCATATTCATGCCCACGGAACAGGATATACGGGATACGTGTGAGATCATCGAGGCGAAGCCCTCTTATGATGCGGTCGTCCTCCCCCTGTATGCCCGCCTTCCCTGGACGGAACAACGCCGTGTCTTCCAGGCTTCACTGCCAAGGAAAATCGTGGTGGCGACGAATGTCGCAGAAACATCACTCACCATCCCGGGAATCAGATACGTGATCGACACCGGTCTCGCACGCATCTCACAGTATAATCCCCGCTCACGAACTACGAGCCTTCCCATAAGGAAGATCTCCAAAAGCAGTGCGGATCAGAGGAAGGGACGCTGCGGGAGGGTACAGAAAGGAATCTGTGTCCGCCTTTTCGATAAAGCCGATTATGAAGACCGGCCGCTCTACACCGAACCGGAAATTCTCAGATCAAATCTCGCGGAGGTCATTCTGAGGATGCTTTCCCTCAACCTGGGTGATGTACTTTCATTTCCCTTCATCGATCCCCCAAACCCCAGGAACATCAGGGATGGCATGGAAATACTCAAAGAGCTGGGGGCGATTGAAACACGTGCACACGGTGCGGAACCGGGTGATGACAGGTTCTATACACTGACGGAACGGGGTCGGACAATGGCACGCCTGCCCATTGATCCCCGGATGTCGCGGATGATCATCGAGGCTGAAAAGGAAGGATGCGTGCCGGAGATCCTGATTATCGCTTCGGCACTCAGCATCCAGGACACGAGGGAACGGCCGGCGGAAAAAGAAGCCGAGGCCGATAAGATTCACGCCGGTTTCGCCGACCCCACGTCCGACTTCATGACCCTTCTTCATATCTGGAACCGCTACCACCGCGTGTTGCATACGGGAAAAAGCAAAAACAGTCTGAAGAAGTTCTGCGTTCAACACTATCTTTCGTTCAGACGTATGCGGGAATGGACCGATGTGCATGACCAGCTCAGATCGATCCTCCACGAACAGGGGTGGAGCATCGGGAAAAGGCGTGCGATCGATGAGAAAAGACTCTATGAAGGCGTTCACAAATCGATCCTGAGCGGATATCTTTCCCACATCGCCACCAGGAAGGAAAAGAACATATACTCCGCCGCAAAAGGGAAAGAGGTGATGATCTTCCCCGGTTCCGGGCTCTTCAATAAAGGTGGAAGTTGGATTGTATCCGCAGAGATGATCGAAACATCCCGGCTCTTCGCCAGAATGTCGGCCAACATTCACGGTGAGTGGCTTGAGGAACTGGGCGGCAAGCTTTGCCGGTCAGTCTATTCCGAACCTCACTGGAGCCGGGATCGATGTGAAGTGGTCGCCAACGAACAGGTCAGTCTTTTCGGGCTGGTGATCGTGCCTCAAAGGCGAGTCTCCTACGGCCGGATAAATGCTGAAGAGGCCTCTGAAATATTCATTCGCAGCGCCCTTGTGGCGTGCGATGTAAAAAAACCGTTTTCTTTTCTCACACACAACCGGGAAGTCATCGAGCGAGTTTCACGGATGGAGGATAAAATCAGGAGACGAAACCTCCTGACCGGTGAAGATGAACTCGCAAGGTTCTACCGGGAAAGACTCCCTGCACTCTATGATACAAGATCTCTTCAGAAATTGATCAAAGACAGGGGTGGTGATGATTTTCTCCGGATGAAGGAAGAGGACGTACTGATCAGGGATCCCGAGATGGATGAACTCGCCCTTTACCCGGATGAGGTAATGATACACGGGCATCCCTTCACGTGCGATTATCGTTTTGAACCGGGAAACTCCCGGGATGGTATTACCCTGAAAGTTCCCATTCACATGTTATCCTCATTTACCGCTCACTGTGCTGACTGGAAGATTCCGG
>VGTB01000022.1 GCA_016874835.1 Deltaproteobacteria bacterium
GATGCTGACGATGTATGCGTATGTGGTGTATGCGGAGCGTCCCGCGGTGAGGAGGTATGTCCTTGTGGTGGTGGCCTTTGCCCTTGGCCTGATGGCGAAGCCGATGCTTGTGACCCTTCCTTTTGTGCTCCTCCTCCTGGATTACTGGCCTTTAGGAAGACTGCGCGCAGGATTTTGCATCAAGGTCAATGGTAACGTTCACACAGAAGGTCTGATCAACCGAAACAGCCCTCCTATTCACGTGTTCCTGGAAAAGATCCCTCTTGTGGTATTGTCAGCAGTCTCCAGCATCATCACGCTCATGGCGCAGAAGGGGGGAGGTGCAATAAAGTCATTCGAAGTTCTTCCCCTGGATATCCGCGTGAACAATGCGATTGTTTCGTATGTGGATTATTTGTGGAAAGCCGTACTGCCGTGCCAGATGGCAGTGTTTTATCCCTATCCTCCTGCATTTTCCCTGTGGAGCGTTGTTGGGGCAGGTGTATTCATAACGGGCATGACAGTAATGTTGATGTGGTATGGCCGGCGATATCCATATGGTGCTGTGGGATGGTTATGGTACATGGGTACGCTGGTGCCGGTTATTGGTTTTGTCCAGGCAGGTTCACAGGCCATGGCAGACCGGTATTCGTATGTGCCGCTTATCGGTATTTTTATCATGGTTGTCTGGGGTGCATCCGAACTTTTCAAAAAGTGGCACTACGGAGGAATCACACTTGCGGTATTGAGTGGCTGTGTCCTCACGGTTCTTATAGTATTTACATCATTGCAGGTTCAGAAGTGGCGAGACACGGAGATGCTTTTCCGGCATACGACCCGGGTGACTGATAATAATTTTGTAGCCCATGACATCCTGGGTTATGCGCTTCTTGATCAGGGGAGGCTTGATGAAGCGAGTATACAGCTGCGCGAGGCGTTGAGGATCAATCCGGAGTATGCAAGTGCCAATACCAATATGGCCGTTGTGTTGATGAGGCAGGGGAAGTACGAAGAATCACTTTCGTACTTTCGCAGGGTATCACAGTTGCGGCCCGGCCATGGGGATGCGTATTACAATCTGGGAATTGCCCTGATACATGCTGCGCAATATCCCGAAGCGGTGGTGTATCTCAATAAAGTACTTGCGTCAGACCCCGATCATGCGGGGGCACACAACAATATAGGTATTGCGTTTATCCATATGGGAAAGCGTGATGAGGCAATATTTCATTTTCGTGAAGCTTTGAGAATCAAGCCTGACTATGAGAATGCGAAAAGGAATCTTGAGAGAGTGTCGGCGGCCGCGTACGAAGAGCGGACAATGAGGTGATATGTCGGAACAGCAAAAGAGCGGTATGCGTCAGGAACTGGTGTTAAGTTTTTTACTGGTACTTGTAACCTTAGGTGTGTACTGGCAGGTGCCGACCTTCGAGTTTCTTGAATATGACGACATGGTATACGTGACTGATAATACGCATGTACAAAACGGTCTCACCTTCAAGGGATTGGTATGGGCGTTCTCATCCCTGGAAATGGGTTTCTGGCATCCCCTCACGTGGCTTTCTCTCATGGTGGACAGTGAACTCTTCGGGACAAATCCGGGGGGGTTCCATCTGACGAACCTGCTCTTGCATATCGGGAGTACGGTACTTTTGTTTCTGACCCTGCACAAGATGACGGGAGCGCGGAGGCGCAGTGCGTTTGTTGCTGCCCTGTTCGCTCTCCACCCTCTCCATGTGGAATCGGTTGCCTGGATCGCGGAACGTAAAGACGTCCTCAGCGGTTTTTTCTGGATGCTCACCATGTGGGTTTATCTGCGTTACGCAGAACAGCCGGAAGTGAGCAGATACCTGGTGGTATTTCTCGTCTTTTTCCTGGGGCTTATGGCAAAGCCCATGCTGGTTACTTTACCCTGCGTTCTCCTGCTCATGGATATCTGGCCTCTCGGTCGCGCACGATGGAAAATGATGGGGAACGAACGTGGTAACAATGCCGGGCAGGCGGGAACCGAGCGTGTGCCCCTGTATCGTCTGGTGATTGAGAAAATTCCTTTGCTGTGTGCTTCGTTGGTTGTCGGTGTGGTGACGATCATATCGGAAGATCGTTTCGGTGCGCTCCATTCCCTGGAATCGATTCCTGTAAATCTTCGTGTCGCGAATGTATTCATTTCATATGTCGAATACATCGGCAAGATGTTCTGGCCCCAGCGTTTGGCTGCCTACTATACCTATCCAGGTCAATGGCCCCTCTGGCAGGTCGCCGGCTCCTTCTTTATACTATTCATTTTGTGTGTGCTCGTAATTTACTGGGTAAAAAAGTTTCCCTATCTCGCATTCGGCTGGTTCTGGTACATTGGTACACTTGTACCGGTCATTGGAATAATCAAGGTGGGGAATTTTTCTGTTGCCGACAGGTTTACCTATATTCCCCTGATAGGACTCTTCATCATGGTAGCCTGGGGTGTGCATGATCTATTCAGGAAATCACCTTATAAGGAGACGGTGCTTGCCATGATGGGGGGAGCAGTCCTTGTGGTTCTCATGGTTGTCTCGTCATTACAGGTGCAGTACTGGCGGAACACCACCGTGCTTTTTCGGCATGCCCTTGATGTGACGGAAAATAATACGATGATGCATTACTTCATGGGGAATTTTTTGTTCCGAGAAGGCAATGTAGATCAGGCGATCAGGCACTATAGGGAAGCGGTGAGAATAAAACCTGATTTTGATGATGGACATGGCAAACTCGGGCTTGCCCTTTCTCTCAAGGGGAGACACGCGGAGGCTGTTTCTCATTATCAAAAGGCGATCAAGATCAATGTGGGGAAGGCCCATTACCACTACCAGTTGGGCAGCGCTCTGGAACACCTGGGGAAAACGGATGAAGCCGTCTCTGCGTATCGTGCCGCGATCGGAGTAAATCCTCAGTACGCAGAGGTATATAACAATTTAGGGGTCATTGCACTGCGTCAGCAAGACATTGACAGCGCGGTGGGACACTTACGGAATGCGCTGAAGATAAATGCAAACTATGCCGGGGCCCACTACAACCTCGGCAATGCGCTTGTAAAACAGAGGAAGACGGAAGAAGCCGTTGAGCGGTTTGAGACGGCGTTACGCATCGAACCGAACTTTGCGAGTGCGCATTACGCTCTGGGTGATGTTCTCTTGAAAATGGGCAAACGTAACGAAGCCATTGTGCATTTCACGAGAGCGGTGGAGATTAATCCCGGCTTTGACGATGCAAAACGAAAATTATCCTCGGCTCTGCGGCTGAAGAAGAGCGCATCATATCCTCCTTAAGAACCTCGTCTTTTCTGAAGACAGCCGAGCACTTTGTCATAGACCTCGTCCGGGGAGATCATCTGGAGGCAGATGTTATTCGTGCAGGGAGAGAACCTGTGGTTAAAGACGTTCACGCAGGGGCTGCAGGCAAGCCCGGCCTGGATGGCATGAAAGCGGTTGCCCCGTGACCCATACAGTTTCGGTGTTTCCGGACCGTAGAGAACCACGGTATCAATGTCCGTCATTGATGCGAAATGAGCCGGTCCGCTGTCGTTGGTTACGAGCACGTCAGAAAGTGTATAGAGAACCATCAGTGAACGTAAAGAAGTCTCGCCCGTGAGGTTCACTACCCGGGATGATCCGAGTTTCCTGCAGATATCTTCTGCGGTCTCTCTTTCCGCACGTGTGCCCGTGATGGCAATCACGGTGGTATTCTGATGCGAGAGGATGAGCGTGCCCAGCCGGATGAAGTTTTCCACCGGCCATTTTCTGATGGGAATCAGATCGCTCGCATTGGGATTCAGCAGGACGAGAGGACCTTCGATTTCACGCCCGAAACGGTGTCTCAGCATCTCCTTGATATGCGATGTTTCTTCCTCGCGCGGTATGAATTCGGGGACGACCTCTTCGACTGTATCAATCGGTGTTTTTATGAGAGGTACGTCATGGGTATCCCATTTGAGTGCTTCAACCAGAAGGTTGTACGTTTTTGCGGTGTGGAGATAGGGATTGTATTGAATCCGATGCGTCATCAGATCACCGCGATAGGGGGCTTCACTCGTATACCTGTGCATCCCCACCCGGCGTCTTGCCCCCGTCAGGTAGGCAAGAAGGGCGGAGGCCCGGGCGAAAAACTCCATATCGACCGTGGCGTCTATTTCGAGACGCCGGACATTCACCAGGAACCTTGCAACGTCAAACAGAAAAATGAAGAAATTGTTGTGCCTGACTGCAAATATATTGTCGTGAGGTATCACGTCAAGAATGTCCAGTATTTCCCGGTTTTCTTCGAAGACGCAGAAGAATACGTTTTCTCTCCCGACCATCTGCACTGCCCGTCTGATTGCACTATATGCCAGGACGGTTGCACCCTGTTCGATCAATTTGATGAAGAGGATTTTCTTAGCCGGAGAAGGCGTTGCATCACGAATGAGGAACATATCCACGATACGGCGATGACAGGTGAGGATGAAACAGGCTGTTTTGCCCATCCAGATGTCGATGAATCTTATTGTGTTCGGACTCAATTGTAAATCCTCTTATCCTATTTCTCCCGGTATGCATGCCGGCAGACGACGGTCGGTGCACAGCAGATCATGATAGAAACGATCGATGTCCATTCGCATTACACGACGGGTGTTATGTAATCCGGTGACCTTCACGGAGTGTTCGTTCTCATGGTGAAAAGCTGCTCTTTCCGGAATAAAAGTATATCAGGCATGTAAAAGTGTTTTTATTTCATGTGTTATAACATATAATAAAGAAAATATCATAACGTGAAATATTAAGAGCTTGCAGAACATTACAGAACGTATGCGGAATAAAAACCCGGTGCAGACATATAGAGCGTTGTTGATATGCGTGCTCTTAGTCGCGAGTGTGCTCGTGATTTACTGGCCGGTGCAGCATTTCGAATTCGTGGATTGTGATGATACCATTTACGTAACGGAAAACAGGCACATTCAGAGAGGAATGAACCTTGAAAACCTTCACTGGGCACTTACGGCAACAGAGACGGCCAACTGGCATCCCTTGACCTGGTGGTCGCTCATGCTGGATCATACGTTCTACGGATTGAATGCGGGCGGTTTTCACCGGACGAATGTGGTGTTTCACATGGTGAGCGTACTGTTTCTCTTTCTGCTCATGAGGCGTATGACTGGCGAACCAGGGAAAAGTGCCTTTGTAACATTGGTTTTCGCTCTCCACCCTCTCAATGTGGAGTCGGTTGCGTGGGTCTCGGAACGGAAGAACGTCCTCAGTGCCTTTTTGTGGATTATGACCATGTGGGCATATGTGTCGTATGTTGAGCGCCCGGTATTCCACCGTTATCTTCTCGTTCTGCTGTTGTTTGTATTCGGTCTGATGGCAAAGCCGGTGCTTGTCACGCTGCCATTTGTACTGCTTCTCATAGACTACTGGCCCCTCCGACGTTTCGCTCCGGGTGCCCCTGCCAATCACAATAATGTGCTAATCGGGGAAACGGAAAGGAAAAGTACAGAAGTATTGCCGCTTTTTCGTCTGATTTGGGAAAAAACACCTTTCTTTTGCATTGCCGCACTGTCGAGTGTAGTCACGATCTACGCAGCAAACCGCGGGAACGCCCTGAAGTCATTCGATCAGTTTCCTCTGGAAGGCCGTATTGCCAATGTCTTTATGTCCTATGTGGAATATTTGGGGGAAATGTTCTGGCCGGGCAACCTTGCTTTTTTTTACCCGTACCGCAGCGAAGTGTCTGCTCTGCAATTTTGGTGGTCAACCGGATTGTTCCTGGGCGTGACTTTCTATGTGCTGTGGATGGCGAAGAAATACCGTTATCTACCGGTGGGATGGTTGTGGTACGTGGGAACAATGTTTCCAACGATTGGTGTTATCCAGGTTGGTTATCAATCCATGGCTGACCGTTACGCGTACATACCTCTCATCGGAATTTTCATCATCATTGCGTGGGGGGTACCCGATCTCCTTTCGAGAATGCGTCATCGGAGAGCCGTACTGGCTATTGCCTCATGTTGTGTGATTGTCGCTTTGACCATTTCTTCACACTCGCAGGTGCAACACTGGCGGGACAGTCGCTCTGTATTTCAACACGCACTGAATGTGACAACAGGCAATCATATGGCTTACAATGGGATGGGGAACGTGTATCTTCATAATGGCGATCTCAAGAGTGCTCTCGTTCATTATCTGGAAGCACTTCGTCTCAGGCCTGATTATGCGGAGGCGAGGAATAATGTGGGTATCGTGTATATCAAACAGGGAAGGAATGAGGATGCGATAGAGCAGTTCCGGTTGGCAATAAAGGCGAAGCCGGATTTTGCGAAGACATATAACAATATGGGGATCGCCCTTGCTCTGCAGGGCAAAACTGATGATGCGATTATTCAGTTCCGGGCGGCACTGAAGATCGATCCGGAGTATGAAAGGGCGAAACATAACCTTTCGGTAACGCTCGGCAGGAAGAGGGAATGAGGTTTTTCAAAACATACTGTTGCCGGGAATGCGGGGAACTGAAGAGACTCAAATGCATCGTCATAAAAATGTCATTGATTCCGGGTGAAGAAATTTATATGCTCACCCGGTTTCCGGTGCGTTCCTATGGCAATTCTCTATTCACGCATTCAATCAATTGAGGGTGGCTTCCCGATATGTTGAAAGATAAAAAAGTGATCGTTGTCATGCCGGCATATAATGCGGCACAGACGCTTCGCATGACCTATGAAGAAGTCATGGAGCAGGGAATTGTGGATTTGGTTATCCTTGTGGATGATGCAAGCCGGGATGAAACGGCGGCTATTGCAAAAACTCTTCCCCATGTGGAGGTATACGTTCATGACCGTAACCGAGGTTATGGTGCAAACCAGAAGACGTGCTATAAAATGGCACTTGAGCGGGGAGGCGATATCATTATCATGGTACACCCTGATTACCAGTATACGCCTAAACTGATTCCCGCGATGGCTTCTCTGATTGCAAACGACCTCTATCCCTGTGTGTTGGGATCGAGGATTCTCGGTGGTTATGCCCTCAGGGGGGGGATGCCCTCCTGGAAATACGTTGCCAATCGTGTTATCACCCTTATTGAGAACATTCTCATGGGAGCCAAACTTTCTGAATATCATACAGGGTACAGGGCGTTTTCAAGGAAGCTTCTTGAGCAATTACCAATCGGGAATAATTCTGACGATTTTGTATTTGACAATCAGATGCTGGCACAGATTATCTGGTTCGGACATACCATCGCGGAGATTAGCTGTCCGACAAAATATTTTGCCGAGGCTTCATCAATAAACTTCGTACGGAGTACCAAATACGGGTTCGGCTGCCTCATCACGGCACTTATGTTTCGTCTTGCGAAGATGTGCATCTTCAGATCAAAATTATTTCCGGAGCCCCGATGAGCCCTTCCCGGAGCAATCGTTTCCAGGAATTCTTTGAGGATGACAAATACATCGCTCTCAAGAACTATCTTTACAATTACCTGCTCAGAAAAAAGGCTATCGAAACAGTTCTGCAAAACGAGAAAAAAGAGCTCGTTCTGGAGGTGGGCAGCGGGATATCTCCCATTCTCACTGAAATTGACTCTTTAGTATATTCCGATATTTCCATGCTTGCGATGCGTACGCTGAGGCAGATGAGGGGACGGGGGAAATATGTCGTAGCCGATGGGATCGGGCTGCCATTCAGAAACGGTGTCTTTTCCCACGTGATCTCCTCGGAAGTACTGGAGCATCTGGAAGACGACCGGAAAGCGTTGAGTGAAATTTCCAGGGTCATGAAGCCGTCGGGAGTTCTTGTGATCACATTTCCCCATCGCCGTTTCTATTTTTCATACGATGATCGCTTCGTTCAGCATGTTCGTCGGTATGAGCTCTCGGAAATGGAAGATCGGTTGCGAGAAGTCGGATTGTATCCCGAACTGGTCCGGAAGGTACTCGGTCCCCTTGAGAAAATCACCATGTGTATTGTGCTCTCTTGTGTCGCTGTCATGCAGAGATTGCATATGGGAAGACAAAGGAAGGTAAAATCGACTGAACTTCCGGCAGTATTGTCCTCTTCCTTCAAATGGATTAACAGGCTCTATGCCGGTCTTGCCAGGCTTGATGCGATCATTATGCCCCGCGCCCTGTCAACAGTCCTGCTCATCAGAGCCGTGAAGAGATAAATGAAGCGTATTCTTCAACTCTGTTTCCCCAAGACCAGTCGAGTTCTTCTCATCGGGTGTATTGCTGTCTTTGTCTTCCTCATCATTGCCACGGCATCGTTCGTGTATTGGAAAGTTGTTTCTGATCCGAAAATCCCCTTTCTCTATTCAGAGCATGGCGCGCAGTGGATTCGTGTTCGGATACCGAGTGAACTTGTGGTGAGGAACCACCAGGCTGTGTTTACGGGATTTCGTGTGCGTTTTGATGTCACGCAGAAAATTCCGGAAAATGCATTCCTGAATATAAAGGCAATGAAGCATGCGGCGGTGTGGATCGATGATAAAGTTCTTTTCGGATCGGATGTATCGAGCACGGATAACTGGAAAGAAAAATTGATCATTCACTTAAACCCCTATCTCTCTTTCGGTCCTCACGAGCTTCGCATTTATGTGCTGAACGAGAGCGGACATCCTGCATTGATTGCATGGTGTCGGGAATTAGGCCTCTATACGGGGGAACAATGGGAGGCGAGTACCGATAATAAAACCTGGATTAAGGCTCAGAGCGTTGATGAAATTGCGCTCCCGTCGGTATCATTTTCTTTTCAGCGGGCGGATCGTGCGTTCGCGTCGGCGATCCCTGTATTTCTCCCTGTGTTTCTCTTCATCTTTCTCTGCACCCTCTTCTTCACGAGGCAACAACCCCTTCGGCAGTTCGGCCACACGGTGCTCACTGCACGCGGCACCCGGTGGGTTCTTTTAGTCCTGGGGGTCGGTATGGGGCTCAATAATATAGGGAAAATACCGCTCTATGTGGGCATGGATGTCTTTGAACATATGGAGTATGTGGTGTATGTTGCAGAGAACATGCGGCTTCCCCTGGCAACGGAGGGGTGGCAGATGTTTGAACCCCCCTTATTTTATATGCTTTCGGCGGGTATCTATAAATTATTTTTGCACTATTTCTCCGAGGAGACGGTATGGAGGATCCTGCGGATATTGCCCGTGATGTGCGGAATAGCCCAGATCGAGCTCTGTTACCGGGCACTCAGGCATATGTATCCCGAGAGAGAAGATTTGCAGATTTTAGGCACAGTGATGGGGGGATTTCTTCCCATGACCCTCTACGTGTCCCAGGTCGTAGGCACCGAGCCTCTGGCGGCTTTTCTCTCCGGAGTGGTTGTGGTGATGATGTTAAGGCTTCACCGTTTTTCACAGTTACCTTCAAGGGGCTTCTTTGTGTTAATGGGTGTCATTCTGGGATTATCCGTTCTCGCAAAAATAACTTCGGTTCTCCTCTTCCCGGCTGTCATATTTTCGATCGCGTATACGGTGCATGCAAAGTGCCGTCACCAGGAAAAATCGACCGGGGTGATGCTGCACCATATCCTTCTGGTATTAGGTATTTCCGTTCTCGTTTCCGGGTGGTATTTCGTTCGCAACTGGATTGAGATGGGGCAGATTTTCGTGACTTCTTCCCAAAGTGAATTGTGGTGGCAGGACCCGGGATACAGAACGGTAACACAGTTCATCTCTTTTGGTCAGTCCCTCTTCTATCCCGTATGCTCGGGTATTGTGGGAGTCTGGGATTCTCTGTACTCTACCATGTGGCTGGACGGCTTCTTAAGCGGGAAAGTGGTCTATTCACATCGTCCCCCATGGAATTATAATTTTATGCTCTCGAGTGTGTGGCTTTCGCTTCTGCCCACACTGGCAATGCTTTGTGGAATGGTCATGATAGTGAAGAAACCTTTGGAATCTTTGCGGCAGGGTACGGTACTTGCTGTTTTTTGCGTTCTCGTCTACATATCGGCAATACTTTACCTTTTTTTTACTATTCCGTTTTGGTCTGTAGCAAAGGCAAAATACACCATGGGTATTATTCCCTGTTATGCTGTGCTGTGTGCCGAGGGATTCAATGTTCTCACGAAAGGTCGTATTCTGAGGGCAACGGTATACGGTGCAGTTGCGTGCTGGTGGGTTGCCGTATATGCAGCGTATTTCGTGCGTTGAGATAATGAGGAGAGACGGTTAAAGACGTGTTGGCTGAGAAGAAAAATCTTACCGCGTGCATGGCCATTGGAGCTTTTTTTGTTTTTCTATTCGGGATAGTTGTCGTCTGGAAAGTCGTGTCTGATCCGAACATCCCTTTTCTCTATTCGGAACAGGGTGCAAAATGGATTCGCTTCCGAGAACCTACCTCACTGAAAGCAAGATCGCCCCAGACGCGTGTGACAACTTTCCGCACACGGTTCATGGTTGACACTGTACCCGGTCATACGGTTCTGAATTTCAGGGCGATGAAACTGGCGGAAGTCCGGGTCGACGGGAGACTTCTGTATACATCCGGCCCGTCATATGCTCATGAATGGAAGCATGTTTATCACACTAATCTTTCCCCGGGACTCTCTCCCGGTGCCCACGAGCTGAGCATATCCGTACAGAATACGAATGGACATCCTGCCCTCCTGGCGTACTCAATTCCATTGCGGTTGTATACCGGCGAGGAGTGGGAAGCGAGCGTGGACGGTGAAACCTGGTCTGCAGCGTTACCGGTGGATGAGAGAGAGCCGCTTTCTCTTGCGCGGAGTTTCCAGCGGGCGGATAAGGCCTTGATGGGTAACCTCTCTCTCTTCATACCCATATTTGTGGGTATTCTTGTGATCAATATGTTGTTCGCCCGTTCCCCCGCATTCCGGTGGCGGTACTGTCAGTTTATCCCCACAGCCGGTACCGTTCGCTGGATTCTCCTGAGTCTATGGGTGATCCTTTCCTTGAACAATGTCGGAAAAATTCCCCTCGATGTCGGGATGGATATTGACGGACACATGAAATATATTCGCCATATCGTCACCCATGCACGGATCCCACTGGCTACGGAAGGGTGGCAGATGTTCCAGCCGCCGCTCTTCTATGTCTTATCGGCTGCCGTGTACAAAATTTTTTTTACTCTGTTGACTCCGGAGACGCTGGACAGAATCATGCGGGTCATTCCCCTTGTGTGCGGAGGCTTGCAGATTGAATTATGTTACCGTACAGTGCGGTACATTTATCCGGAAAGAAATGACCTCCAGATCGCCGGTGTCCTTCTCGGGGGTCTCCTTCCCATGAATATTTACATCTCCCAGTTTGCGGGGAATGAACCGCTGGCGGGGTGTCTTTCAGGTGCAGTCGTGTTAATCACGGTAAGGATTCTTTCTGCACATTCCACACCGTCAATGTTCGATTTACTCGCACTCGGACTTTGCCTCGGATGTGCAATTCTCACGAAGGTGAGTTCTTTGCTCCTTGTTGTTCCTGTAGTGATTTTCCTCTCTCTTCACATTGCATTTAAGAATGAGTCACAGGCCCGGGGCATGGCGAGGGCCGTTAAGGCCCTTGGGTTTGTTTTCGGGATGGTCATTGTTGTATCCGGCTGGTATTTTATCCGTAACTGGATCGAAGTGGGGCAGGTAATCATCGGTGGCTGGGAATCATCCAGGAATATCGTATGGTGGCAGGATCCCGGCTTTAGAACACCGCATCACTTTTTTACTTTTGGTGAGACGCTGTTCTATCCCGTGTATTCTGCGGTTGTTGGTTTCTGGGATGGCCTTTACTCAACATTGTGGGTAGATGGTTATTTGAGCGCATACAATCGTCCTCCCTGGAATTATGGATTCATGCTCTCAGGTGTCTGGTTGTCCCTTCTCACTACGGGAGCGATCATGCTGGGAATTCTGTCTGTGTTGATAACACCGGAGCGGCAACGCTGGCAGGGTCTCCTGTTTTCCGTTTTTTGCGTGGGAATTTATTTTTTCGCAATTCTCTACCTTTATCTTTCTGTTCCCGTGCTCAGTGTGGCGAAAGCGACATACGCCATTGGTGTTACTCCCTGCCTCGCCGTTCTCTGTGCGTCAGGGTTTGAAATACTGACGAAAAACGCCTATGTGGGTGCTTTCGCCTACGGCGTCTTCGCCTGCTGGGCTTTTGCCTCGTATGCTGCGTATTTTGTGATTTAGTCTCAAAAACCTCCCCACAGAAATTGAGTTTTATTTTCTTGACACGAGAGGAATTGTGGTATAAAAATGACCCATAGTCATATTATGACCACAGTTCATACAGTAAGTCTTCGTATATCATTAAGGTCTTGGCAATAATGTATTCTCAAGAGATGTGGGGGATGATCGGTTTGGGATTTGAAAGAAGAAGGAAAAGGGAAAAGGAAAACAGGAAAAACGCCATTCTCAAAGCGGCAAGGAGACTCTTTTTCGAGAAGGGTTTCAGATCGGTTACCGTTGAAAGCATTGCCAGGAAGGCAGAACTGAGCAAAGGGTCCGTCTACCTCTACTTTAACAGCAAGGATGAGATATACAGTCAGATTCTACTCAACGACATTGACAAGTTTTACAGAAGAGTGACCGACATGTGTGACAGGAACAGGCCTGCATCAGATCTTCTTGTGGAACTGTCACACATTTATATCGATTTCTTCCTCAGAGACAGGGAACTGTTCAGAATCCTGATGACATTTATGCTTCACGCGAATCACAGTAATTTACAGGAGGAACTTCAGAATCACGTGATCAAGGCGACGAACAGATCCATTGAGATTATTGAGAGGATATTTCAACGCGGCATAGAGGGTGGGGAATTCTTATCGACCATGAACGTGCGTCAGAGCAGGTACGCCCTGTGGGGGTTACTTAACGGGATCATTTCACTGTATCTCTTTACGGCACCGGAACCCAGGAGAGAGGATTTAATCCGTTCCACCATTGATACAAGCCTGGACATTTTTATAAAGGGTATCAAGAAAGGATAAGTAACGGCATCGTGGTAATAACTTCAAGGCTTCGCGCAATAGGCCGTGTTTCCCTGATGGGAGGAATGCGGGAAAAGCAATGGAGGTGTGTATGAGCAATTTGCTTGTCAATACGAGGGATCAGCAATTTGTTCTTTTTGAGCAGTTGGGCATTGAAAAGTTGTTTGAGAAAGAGAGGTATGCGGATTTCTCAAAAGACATGGTGTTAATGATGCAGACTGAGGCGGAAAAACTTGCGGTGAATGTCCTTCTCCCGGCATATGCGGAAGGCGATAAGGAAGGATGCACCTTTAAAGACGGAAAGGTATCTATTCCCGCGAGCTTCCATGAGGTTTTCAAGAAGTATGCTGAAGCAGGATGGATCTGTTCCCACGAATCTCCTGACGTGGGAGGGCAGGGCCTCCCCATCATTGTCACAACAGCCTGCATGGAATTTATGTTCGCTGCCAATTTCCCTTTTCTCATGTATCCGGGTCTGACCCATGGTGCGGCCCGTTTGATTGAACTGTTCGGCACCGAGGAACAGAAAAATAAATACATGTATAACATGTACGCAGGCAAGTGGACGGGTACCATGTGCCTGACGGAACCGGGGGCAGGAAGTGATGTGGGCGCCCTGAAGACATCTGCGAAAAGATTGCCTGACGGCAGATTCAGTATTACCGGAACCAAAATATTCATTTCCTGCGGCGATCATAATCTCACGGAGAATATCATCCATCCCGTATTGGCCAGGATTGAGGGAGATCCCCCCGGGACGGCGGGCGTTTCCATTTTCATCGTTCCCAAATACAGGGTAAACGACGACGGCAGCCTCGGTGAATTCAATGATGTCCGGACGGGGAATGTCGAGCATAAGATGGGTATCAAGGGTTCCGCCACGTGCACCCTGAATTTCGGTGATGAAGGAAACTGCATCGGAGAACTGCTGGGCAAGGAACGCCAGGGATTGAGGGTAATGTTTCATATGATGAATGAGGCGAGACTTGAGGTGGCAATGCAGAGTCTTGGTCATGCCACAGCAGCATATGAACATGCTCTGAAGTATGCCCAAGAGAGGATCCAGGGCATCCCCGTATGGGAAATGAAAAATCCTGATGCCAAGGCCGTTCCGATTATTGAACACCCGGATATAAGGAGAAAGCTCTTATGGATGAAGGCCCATGTGGAAGGCATCAGAGCTTTGAATTACTTTACGGGATTCTGCATGGACATTGCGAGAGTTTCCGATACCGAACAGGAGAGGGAAAAGTGGCACGGGCTCGTTGAGCTTCTCATCCCTGTCTGCAAGGCCTACTCTTCAGAAAAGGCATTGCTGGTGTGTTCGGCGGCAATCGATGTATATGGGGGATATGGTTATTGTTCCGATTATCCGGTGGAACAGTATTTCAGGGATTGCAAGATTGCCAGCATCTATGAAGGAACGAACGGAATACAGTGCCTTGACCTGGTCGGACGGAAGCTCGGGCAGCGAAAAGGTATGGATGTCATGAATCTCTTCGGTGAAATAAACGCTTCTCTTATGAAATTGAAGAAAAGCGAGGAACTGAAGAGACACGTTTCTATTCTGGAAGAGGCATACAATGCGTTGATCGATCTTACCATGCATTTCGCACAATTGGGGAAGAGCGCCGGTTTCCTCATCCCGATTTTGAACGCGACCCCTTACTTAGAGATTATGGGTGATGTCGTCATCGGTCACTTCCTGATGCAGGCTGCAGGCATTGCTGAGGAGCGATTGCAGGCAATCTACAGGGAAAAAGGGGCGGATGATTCTAAAGGCAAGAGGCGTGCTCTGGTTCGTGAAGATCATGAAGTTGCCTTTTACTGCGGCAAGATTGCCGCAGCCAAGTTTTTTGCGGTAGATATCCTTTCCACTGTAAAGGCGAAGTGTGAGGCGATTAAATTCGGAGAGAAGATTCCCATTGAAATGGCGAATGAATCTTATTAGTGTTACGTTTTTTCACGAAGGAGGAGAACTATGTCGTACAACATTAAAAAAGCCGCGGTTCTGGGCGCAGGAGTCATGGGAGCCTCCATTGCCGCCCATCTGACGAATGCGGGGATCGAGTGTGTGCTGCTGGATATCATTCCTTTTGAGCTCACCGAAGCTGACAAGGCAAAGGGACTCACGGAAAAAAGTCCCGAGTGGAGGAACAGGTTTGCTGCAAATGGATTGGATACAGTCCTGAAGGTCAAACCGGCTGCATTCTACACGAAGAAAAGTGCATCCATGATAAAGATCGGCAATTTTGAAGACAATATGAAAATGCTGGCCGACGCGGACTGGGTCATCGAGGCTGTCATCGAAAATCTCAAAATAAAGCAGGATCTCTTTGCGAAGGTTGAGAAGGTGGTGAAGGCCGATTGTATTGTATCCACGAACACCTCAGGGATCCCCATAAAAGACATTTCCGCCAATTTCGGATCCAGAATGAAGAAAAATTTCCTTGGCACCCATTTCTTTAATCCGCCGCGTTACATGCGGCTTCTTGAGATCATTCCCGGTGAGGAGACGAGGAAGGAGATCGTAGAGTATATGGAGGAATTCTGCGAGCGGGTACTGGGAAAAGGCGTGGTGATCTGCAAGGATGTTCCCAACTTCGTCGGGAATCGTATCGGAGTCTTCGACATTGCGAACGCGATCCGCTTGATGGTTGAGAAGGATATGAAAATTGATGAAATCGACGCCATCATCGGGAGAGCTTTGGGAAGACCTGGCTCCGCAATCTTCGGGACGCTGGATCTGGTGGGTCTGGATACGGGTCATCACGTCATGAAAAATCTCTACGAGGCGGTACCGAACGATGAGATGAGGGAAATGTTTCTCCCTTCGGATTTTATGTCCAGGATGATGGAAAAGAAGTGGCTGGGGAACAAGACAAAACAGGGTTTCTATAAACGGTCGCAGGATGATAAGGGAAAGAAGGCAAAACTTGTTTTAGACTATCGTACGATGGAGTATGCCCCCGTAACCAAGCCGAAGTTCGATTCTATTTCCCTGGCAAAGAAGGTGGAAGATGATGTTCCGAAAATGATCAAGACTGCATTTGACGGAAAGGATGCGGCGGCGCAACTTGTTCGGGAATATCTTTGCAATAACTTCATCTATGCCGCAAATAGAATCCCGGAAATTTGTGACAGCATCGTGGCCATCGATAATGCCATGAAGTGGGGTTACAATCATCAGTTAGGACCCTTTGAAACCTGGGATGCCGTTGGCGTAAAGGAGGCGGTGGCGGTAATGAAAAGCCTGGGGAAACAGGTTCCCGGAAAGGTTGAAGAGATGCTCTCATCGGGATTTCATTCATTTTACGCGAAAAAGGAAGACGGTCTCTATTACTACGATTTCACCACGAAGAACTATGTGAAACTGAAGGAAAATCCCAAGATCATTCTCCTGCCGTCCCTCAAGGAGAGGAAAAGAATAATCAAACAGAATCCGGGGGCAAGCCTCGTTGACATTGGTGATGGTGTGGTCTGCCTTGAATTCCATACCAAGATGAATTCGGTGGACCAGCACATAATCCAGATGATTTTTGAGAGTTGTGATATTGTGGAAAAAGACTTTACGGGAATGGTCGTGGGTAACCACGCCGTGAACTTTTCCGTAGGCGCCAATGTCTTTATGGTACTCATCGCGGCGCAGAAGGGTGAATGGGATATTCTGGAGAAACTGGTCGGAGACTTCCAGAATGCCAATATGAGGATGAAGTATCTCTCCCGGCCGGTGGTCACGGCTCCTGCGGGCATGGCGCTGGGAGGGGGATGTGAAATCGCCATGCACGGAGTAAAATGCCAGCCCTGCGGGGAGACCTACATAGGGCTCGTGGAGGTCGGAGTGGGCGTCATACCGGCAGGCGGCGGTTGTAAGGAGTTGATGGTCCGGGTTACCGAAGGTATCCCCGACGGGACCATAGAAGCGGGATTGAACCTGCAGCATTTTTATTCCAAGGCATTCGAGAATATTGCCATGGCGAAAGTGGCCACCAGTGCCGTTGAAGCTATGGAGCTGGGATATGTGAGAAAGACGGACAATGTCAGCCTGAACAGGGATCAGCAGATCTGGGATGCGAAGCAGGTGGTTCTTGGGATTTCAAGGTTTTACAGAAAGCCGGATCCCGTGATGATTCCCGTGATGGGTGAAAATTTCCGCGGCATGTGCGATTCTGTTGTGTACAACATGAGGCACGGGAATTTTGTTACGGACTACGATATGCAGATAGCCAAAAAGCTTGCCTATGTGCTTTCCGGGGGTGATTGTCCCGAAGGCACACTTGTTTCGGAACAGGAAATTCTCGACCTCGAGAGGGAAGCTTTTTTGAGTCTCTGCGGAGAGGCGAAGACACAGGACAGGATAATGCACATGCTCAACACCGGTAAACCTTTGCGGAATTGAGAGGGAAGGAGGAGGAAGATCATGAGAGACGCTGTTATTATTGAATCCGTGAGAAGCCCGGGTGGACGTTACAGAAGGGGCGGCCTTGCGCAGACCCGGGGGGATGAAATAGGTATCCAGGTATTAAAGGGTCTCCTGGCGAGAGTCCCTGTAATGAAGACAGAAGAGGTGGATGATGTCATTGTCGGGTGCGCATTTCCCGAGGCCGAACAGGGAATGAATCTTGCGAAAGTAATTGCCATAGGAGCGGGTCTTCCCATCACCACGTCGGGCATGACGTTAAACCGCTTCTGTTCTTCCGGCCTTCAGGCTATTGCCGACGCGACGGCGAAGATCAGGGCCGGCTGGTCGGAGGTGATCATCGCCGGGGGTTGTGAAACCATGTCTCACATACCCATGGGGGGCAGTATGTTCCGTCCTCACCCTGAATGGGGAGAACTGCCGAATGTGTATGTTTCCATGGGGATCACCGCGGAGAATGTTGCGGCGAACTACAACGTTTCCCGTGAGGATCAGGACAGATTCGGGATGGAAAGTAACCGCCGCGCTCACGAGGCGATCAAGGCGGGAAAATTCAAGGATGAAATCATTCCCATCAATGCGTATCGGTATACAAAAACAAAAAACGGTAAAAGGGTGAGAGAACAGGTTGTGTTTGACATGGATGATGGTGTGAGATGGCCGACGACAATGGAAGATCTCGCACGATTGAGATCTCCCTTCAAACAGGGTGGTTCGGTCACGGCGGGTAATGCCTCCCAAATGACCGATGGGGCGGCCTTTACGCTGCTCATGAGTTTGGAGAAAGCAAAATCCCTGGGACTGAAACCCCTCGCCCGCCTTTCTCATTATGCGGTAGCGGGCTGCAAACCGGAAGAAATGGGTATCGGCCCCGCCTTCGCCATTCCCAAAGTGCTGAAGTTGGCGGGGCTGACCACAAAAGACATCGATGTGTTTGAGATAAACGAAGCCTTTGCCTGTCAGGCCCTCTACTCGGTAAAAGCGGTGGGGATCGAAGACAGAGTGGCAGCGGGTGATGTGAATCCCAACGGGGGTGCCATAGCTCTGGGTCATCCCTTGGGAGCGACGGGGGCGAAGCTCACCGCACAGCTTCTCTATGAGTTGAAGCGCCGTAAAGCGAAACGGGGTATCGTTTCCATGTGCATTGCCGGTGGGATGGGAGCGGCCGGTATCTTTGAAATGCTGTAATCCGGCGTTCTGGGAGACTGCACGAGAAAAGCCACGGGGGAATACCCCGTGGCTTTTTTATCTGATGCGGTTGAGAACTTCCCTCAAATTAACACAGACGAATTTACGAAGTATTAAAAATATTCGATTCATAAACACTAATTTTGCGTGCTTCACCTACTACTGTTCAGCAGGGGATGATTATACGAATTGATGATTACTGATGAAAATACAGTAACGATGAAGTCACCAGCCAATGTATAGTGTAGCGGAACGCTAGTCAGGTGGACTGAAATATTATACAACGTCCAGTACATGACTCCGATTCGGCTGTTTTCAACCATGAGTGGCCGTTCAAATTCCGATGTCCGAAGGGCTGATGTTGAAGCAATCCAGCGCCCTTCATGCTATACGAAACTCACAAACAAGCACTGGGAGAGAATCTAGTCGTTAAAATCCACCCCCTTAATGAATATCGGCGCTGGAGCGTCCGATCCGAACAGCTTCTTGTTCCGATGATTTTCCCATCGCCTGAAGCGGTTTTTGAGCCCGCTGTCAACGGCAGATCCGAATAATTGGATAGGGATGCCTTTTTGCGCGTAATTTGAGCGCCAGACGGCAAACCTACCGTCGACAATTTTTGAAAACAGGACAGCATAGCGCCAAAGGTCGGTATTTTCGTCAGTCTGGCACATTTTCTCGTACCAGTGCCGCGCCCAGACATTGCGCTCGTAAGCGTATTTCGCCGCCTTTTGCGCGCTTCCAATTAGGCTGGCATTGCCTTCATATCTTTTAAGAATTTCGTCATTGAATTCGCTTTGATCGGAAAAACCGGCGACCATTATACCGCGGGAGACTTCTACTGGCTCCTCCTTGCGTAATTTTGCCTCGATATATGCGGTTAGCAATTCCTGCTGGCCGTTCAATAGGGCAGCCAACACCTCGAGAAATAAATCGTGGTCGGTGCCCACCTGATCAAGGCGCGCAAAACGCAGGTTATCCAGAATAGGATTGCGGACGCCGGCCCAAGTGGCCATTGCATCAAGTTGGACACCAGTCTTATCGAAGGTGAGCCGCACCAGCGGCTTGATATCCTTGACACGGCGGAACAACTCTTCGGCCTTGCCGGGGGCTTTCGTCCCAAGAGCGTGCGCCAGCAAAAGGACAAGGTTGTAGACGGCGGGCAGCTTGGTCTCAGCAATGTTCATAAACAGTTTATACCAGCGATCGGCAATCTCTTCAGCCGCTGCCACCACGGCTGCGAATTCTTCGAGATTTATATGATCGAGGATAATGCGGGCTTTCGCCTGCGTAAGATTGTCCTTGAATTCAAGGAATGCATCATAGTTGCGTCTCTGGCGCTGTTCGAAAGCTTCGCTGCTTTCCGACAACCGCCTCATCGCCTCCTTGATGTCCTTGGCTTCTGATGACCGTTCACTCACACTGAACATGCTAGGTTCGTAAGGTGTGGATGGATGGACTTGAACCTCAATATCCGGTGCAACGAGAGCACCAACCAGACCGGCGGCTTGATTGATCGATGCATCGATGCGGCGCGCGATTGCGTGTACCGCATCGATATCAAGCATTGTCGCTGCCCGGCCATACAGGTGTGCTGAGATACGGTCGAGTGCTTCATCATGCGCTATCAATCCCCTCTCTGCGGCTTCCAGAAGTGCCACCGAGCCAAACCAGAATTCAAAACCGTTTTCCGTTTCGAAATCCGAGGCTTTCCAGTCACTTTCGGCGACTTGACATAGCAGCTCTTTATCACCACTTTGCGCAATAACGCCCAGGGCTTGAGTCCGCACACGTCCCGATTCTGACCGGAAGCAGGCCGTAATGTGAGTGCGGGAGTCCGGTGACAGATGCACGGGGGTGGAGTTAGCAAGTGCAAGCAACAAATACTGCTTACGCTCACTATCCTCACCGCAGGCTGTTACCAGCAACCTCTCAAACTCCTTCTCATCGAGTGGCTTTGCTAAGTCCATAAGATCAAGCAGAATATCTTCATCCGCTTCATCTGACAATAGAATTTCGGCCTGCTCCAAGGCGCTGAGGAATGGGAAAGCCAGCAGTAAGTGGTATTGTGATACAAACCACGCGTCCTGCTTTGAAAGGCCTCCTCCTGTACCGACGCACTTCGCCTCATGCCGCTTTTTGACGAGTTCGCGTGCATCTTTTATAGTAAGTAAGGCATTGTGCTGACGGAGTTCGAGCAAACCCTGGCGTAGAGGAAAGTCGGCACGGTTGAGAACGTCTGCTACGAATTCGATGTGCTTTGCGACCGCGACATCCGGCTTGAACCGGGCGATACCGGGACGTGCCATGTCAAAGAAATGATCTTCAGATGCCCGACCCATACTCTGTCGCAATTTGCTAACATCGATTGCCGCGTATTGCTCTGCGGTTCGTGTCACATTTTCCGGATCTTCAGATAAGGGATCGCAAGGGTCTGTTGTGCAGTAATTCTCAATAAGGCGCCAGCCTTCGAAGGTGGGCCAGTCTTTAGTGAGTTCCTTCACTAAAGACTGTGCTTCCTTGCCATCATCGGAGTGACCCGTTGCACGCAGGATAGTCACCAGCGTCCATTTCCCTGTCGTCGACACGTTTGCTTCGCGTAGCGGAACACTTTCCTCCAGCAAGGCCGTACGGGTCTGTGGCCAGTCAGCCCGGTTCAGACTCACAAGATGCATGAAATCCTTGTACGGCGCGGTGTGGTCAGAATTTAGAGCATACGAAAAACTCCAGTTCAGAAGACTTCTCGCAAACGGTGCCAGAGACTTCCCGGCCAGCAGCAACAGGGCAAGGCGTGACAGCCTGCTCAAATCGCCCTCTTCTTTCGGCAAATTCTCCAAAATCGCCCGCTCATGCACCGACAAAGTCTGAAGCTTCTCTTCGATCTTTTTACGGTTCTTCTCAAGGTCTGCCCGCACTTTTTCCTGCGGATCGCGTGCGGGATGCGAAAGGGTTCCACGCTCTGGGGATAGAGAGTAGACTGATAGCCAAGAGCGCACCTGAGCGACCATATCCTGCCACGCGCGACTGTCTCTGCCTGCTAAGATCAGTGCACCCCGTATCCAGTCGAAGTTGGGCTGATGCCCCCCAGAAAGACTGAGCGCATGTGCCGCGTCCATAAATCCTTGCGGTCTCCTTTTCGCCAATCCTGTGAAGGCGGGAAATTTGATTTGGTCAGGGTTCTGGAGCACTGCGAACCCTTTTATGAGGGCGGCGGCAATATCAGGTTCGTAGCGTCCATCTGCCGCGGCCACCGTCAACGCCGCTATGATGACATCTGCCGTGTCATCCAGTGCTACGATAGGTTCAATTATTGCGTCCAACTCAGCATCAAGATTGCGGGAGTTCCTTTTCGCGGTCCGCAGCCGGTCAATTACAGCAAAACCCAACGCCAGTGTGAGACCATCATCTTTCAGGGAATAGCGCGTAGGATCCCCATCAACCGCTTTAAAGAAACGACCATCCGCAACCATTCCCATATCGTCCTTAAAAATATTGAGGTCGTCCTGCTGTTTCGCTTGCACCCTGGATATAATCTCCTGCGCATGCTTCTGCAATCGCCGCGCAAATTCCCACGCCGGCTGCGGTACAGGAGCATCCCGCTCGCTCATCCGTATATGCTTGAAGAGAAGGTGACTGACGCTGAGTTCTTCGAAATTGGTGATATCAGCTTTATCCAGAAGCTCAAGAGCGATTCCCAGAAGGCGCGGGTTACGAAGCGATGTCGCTACGGCGTGATGCAGGTCCGACGTCTTTATACCATGCCCGGTAAGGATTTTGTCGCGTTCATGCTCTGTCCATTCCGGCACGTCAATTTCAGTGAAACGTACAGAAAGGCGGTTCTTTATATGGTCACGGAAGTACGGTGTGCGCGCCGTAACGATAAGACGGCCACCAAGCTGGGTCAGCTCATCACTAACACTCCCGATAATACGCGCCCAGTCGGCTTTAGGCCTTTGGTTGACACCATCGATAACAGCGATAAGACGAGGACTATCTATGGCCGGGCTGCCCCGCCATTGCCCCAGCCTCCTGCGCCACCGCTCCCGGGTGGTTGCGGTATCCCGATCCCCGGTTTGTTTGATGAGTTTGGAGATAAGAAGATCAACGACATCATTTAGCCCCGCTGTTTCGGCGAAATCGTCCGCACTCATGAAGATCATCAGCGGCTTATGCGCCAGGGCAAGCCAGCTTTGCGCGACTATCCAGGATTTGCCGTTACCCTCGCCGCCGAGAATGCAAACTAACGACTCGTCCGCTGCGGTGGTGAGATAGGGATGCAGTTTGTCGGTTAAAGTCTTGCGCTGCAGGACTGCCGCAGCTGAGTCGCCCGGCGACAGAGGTTGCCCAAGTCTCAATTTCGCCACTTTCCTGCTGGAGAATGCGTCATTCAGCCAGTCAGCGTTCGCTCTTCGCGCGAGTGTCCATCCCACTGCGGGCTCATTGCACTGTGCCCGTATCCGGTCGGCGTGGGGAGTAAATTCCTGAGAATTTCTGATGGCGTCGAGGGCTGCAATTGCCTTCCGAAGCGTCTTATCGTCACTGACGTTGCTCTTTAGGAATTCTTGCACCCGTACTCCGCCCATTGCCAAGGCAACCGCTAAAGGGGGTAGGTCAGTTTCAGACCAGTCGAGGATCAAAACGATAATGCCATCCTTAGCTCCGAGCCCGCGCGCATCATCTGCGAGTTGGCTTCTGATCTGGGAAGTCGCACCAAGAACCCAAATGTCAATTTCGGTGTCGTGTATCGAAAGCTCTGCAATCTTTGAGAGTACCTCAGTCCGAGGAACCGTATCGGCATAACGCTTGCCTTCGAAGCAAATAACATCCCCTTCGTAAGCCGGCTTGCCATCGACGCCGAACTGCGATCCGCTGCCTGCGAGCCTGAAAGGCACCCCAGAAATCTCACGTAGTGTCGCTCCTATAAGCCCCTCGAAGCCTTTTTCACCCGTGGCTGGCAGAGACAATAGGGCAAATTTGAGATCTTCAACACGTTGACAAAGTAACTGATTCATCTGATAAGTATTATACTTGACATCACCGTTTCTTGCATCGTTTTGTCACCGTTTTTCGTGATGCTAGTCACCTTTCCAACACGAGGCGTTACATAAATGCTAAGGCTCACAGGTTCTGGCCACGTAGTGGTCAGAACCCTCATGCAGCCGCTTGTTGGGTAATCCTATTTATTTATCAATAAGTCAACAAATCACCAATGTCTCTATGTCCATCGCCTCCAGTATCTGATCTCTTGTTCTTTCACAAACTCGGATTGTATAAACCGCCTTCAGATCAAGATATTTGATTTTCACTGCGATATCTCTCGTAATTCAGAAAACATTTCTTTAGGCCATGTAGTTGTGGTTGCTTCACCTACCAATAAAAGGAGCTTTGCAACATCTGATGCCGTAGGAGCCGAAACTAAAATTGCATAAATAATCTTATCAGACCAAATCCTAGGTGAAACCATCAAAAACTTTTGATTATTTGCTAAATAAGTCCATCGTTTTGCAACCATCCTATAGAAAAATATTGCCCAACAACTGTTTGCCATTACGGGCAGCATCATAGTTTTGAGCATTGAGAATTGAGCGCTCAAAGTCTCTGAAAGCTGAGCATTTGAAGATACACACATAGCCAAAATGCTCAATCTCCGGATTTGTTCTGATTCGATAGAAGCCTCCCACGCGTCCTTCCTAATCATTTCGATCGCATCTCTGTTACCAAAGGCTGCAGAGATCGCTTTTTTCATCCACTTTATAAATTTTACGGATCTGTGTTGTTCTCCAAAAGTATTCATAAACTGATCAACCCATCTTGAAAAGTCAAATTTGGGCTGTTCATCTAAAGCACAGATATACATCATCATAGGCTCTAAAATAAATGCGGATAGGCTTTCAGACCACTTATCATAAAATCCTTGATCGAGATTTTGCAGATGACTATCTATATCCACAGGCTCATTCAAATTCCAACGATCGCCCATTGATGTTTTATAGTCAGGGAGCATCGCGAACAATTTTGCGTATGCCATGCCAGCCTCAAGCGCCCTGTCAAATTCTCTCTTCACCATGGAGTTAAGATAAATTGCATGATAAGTTTTAGTTAATGCGAGAAAAAATTGTTTGCCGTCTATTCGGATTTTAGCGCGTTTTGCTATCGAATCGATAAAATCCATATCGGCAAAAGAAGCTGAATACTTGGCAAGATGAGCCCATAACAATGGATAGGCTTGCACTGTATGGTCTTTTGTTTCTTCCGGCGGGTCTTCAAAATTTGCAAACATCCCCGCGAAAGGCTTTGATATGGACGTCTTTAATTGTATTACAGTGTCATTCATTTTCCATGTGTGGCTAAGCCATGCTAATGCGCTACCGAATCTCAAGCGGAATATATTAAAAAGCGGATATTCTTGATTTAATACCTGTTCCATTTTGGTTAGAACAGACTCAAAATTCCTGGTAGCTTCATCAAGATCACCTTTTTCATGGCAGCTCCAACCCAGTTCCGCCTCAAAGCTCATGAGTGCTAATTCCTTCATCTTTTCTATGATAAGATACTGGCTGGTTTGCAGCCCACGTTCAGCAAAATAACTGGCTTTATCCCACTGTTTCAACTCACCTGCGCTTCGAATCGCTCTTCTCAAAGCGTGTATTCTGTGGATTGGCACAATTTCGGGCGGTAATGAAGATTCAAGATTGGATATAATCTTAATTACCTTTTCGTATTGATCCGATCTGAAACAAACAGTCGCTTCTTGAAGATCGATAAGGGGATGAGAGGTGCCCAGTAAAGACCTTGATTTGTCAGCCATCTGAAGAGCCTTTGCGCTATCACCTAGGTATTCGTCATAAACGACTATGATGCCTCTTGCAGCGCTGGCCAAAAGCCACTCATTGCCATGTCGTTTGGCAAACTCCATAGCCTCAGAAAAAACATTGATACATTTATCCCACTCAGGATCATCTTTTTTACTTTCATTTAGCCAAACCATATCTATCATCAATGATAGACTATCAGGATACATCTCAAATCCGCTGAAAAAACTGGAAACAATATCAGCAGATTTTTTTTTCAATTCAGTTAAAAGAAACTCCAGTTCCTGATAGGTATTGATATTATGTGCAGCAATCATCAAAAGAGTATCTATCTGCAATTTATCGGAATCGAGAAAAGAGGTGATTTCACTAAGTTCATTGTTGTGAACCATTTCTATTATTGTAAGTGCTTGCAGTACCCTATCTTTAGCAGGGACAGGTGTATTTGTTCTGATGATTGTATCGATATAGAACACCCACAAGCACATCTTATATTCCAGGCTGCTTAGATCTAAGTCGTTGATTTCTTTTTGTATCTGCAAATATATCCTCAGATATGATTTCCAATCCTCATTGTTTTCAGTAATCTTAAGCTGGAAATACCTGAACATGAACCTGGCCATAGGGTGAATACCGGTAAGCTGGGCTTTTGATTCTATATACAAATGAGGGATAAAAAATAGTTCCTTGGATATTGTTTTAAAATCCTCTGGGCTTGTGTTGAATTGTATTCCGCAGAGTTTAACGATGAGAGGATCTATTTTTGCAGTTAGAGCTGCGATCATAGCCTGGACGAGCTCAAAGGGAGTTAACGTCCTTTTTTTTAGCCATGCAACGCAGATGACAACGTAATATTGTTCAATTCCATCTTTCCCGATATCCGCTTCAGCATATCCCTTTAATAATGGAGATAGCGAGTAGATGTCGTTTCCGAGTGACTCAACCCAGGGGCCGACAAGCGTATCCAAAGCGCGGCCAGGTTCTTTCAGTCCTGGAGCTGCGTTCCCGATATTTAATGCAAATTCCCTATCAAATGGGCCACTGATTAATGACAAATATCGTGCGAACTCCCGTGCCTCATCATTTTTAATGGTCTCAGCTAACAATTTGCGACTTTCAGCTTTCACCTCATTGACGGATCGTGGTTGTTGTACTAGCATTCCAGCGGTGAAAATCCATCCGTTCTCCTTTGCATAAGCTGCAAAGGCACCAACCAATTGAGGATGGCCGCTTGTGGAGGCAAGAATATATGTTGACCAAAAACGAATCAGATTATCATCATCAAGGCCGTAACGATTCAACAGAAGGCTTATGTCTGCCTCCGACATTTCTGGAGCGACATACTCAAAAGGCCCATCACCTATTTG
Source organism: Deltaproteobacteria bacterium (assembly GCA_016874835.1). Taxonomy (GTDB): domain Bacteria; phylum Desulfobacterota; class Syntrophia; order Syntrophales; family UBA2185; genus VGTB01. The sequence goes on from VGTB01000022.1 coordinate 26,719, forward strand.
CGCCCTCAACCGTGAGGGAAGCCGGTACTGGCTTGTTATTATCATTTTAGCAGAGTTCTTTTTAGCATAATCAAAAGTCTTTGAAAGCAATTCGATTGTATAAGTCTGTTGTTCAATATTGCTAAGGTCGTCCAAAACAACAATCTCTCTTTCCTTTAATTGAGAACTAATAATCAGGTAAATTTTCTGGAGAGCTGATATTAGGTTGAAGTCGGAATAGTTTCTGAGTCTGAACCACATCCCCGTGCTTAAGGTCTGCCGAGCATAGAGATTGGCAAGTGTGGTTTTCCCATATCCTGTTGAGCCATAAATCCACAAGAATCCCGCACTATTTAATGCATCCTGGATTTTCACAATCTCTTGAGATCTGTCTGCACAGGGTTTTGGCAATGGCGGGAGGTTCGATTGGTAGGTCTGTTGTTCGATTACCTGGACTGGTGTTGCATATTGAATGTGTTTAGTTGCTTGCTCAAATAGGACGACCGACATCACCTTTTCAAGATTTTCAACACCAGCAGCTGTCCTTGCGCTATCAGCTGCCAAGATTTTCAAATTTTCTCTATCAATCTTTGCAGTGGTCTCTTTTGATAAGATGGCTTCAAGATCTGCTCTATTTAGGGTTTTTCCGGGCCTGCCAGCAATAGAATGAGTTACGAAATACCACAGCTTGTTTATTACCTGTGCAACTTCAAGAGGGTCAGTTATCGGCCTTGGGCGGTCCGCCAAGAT
>VGTB01000023.1 GCA_016874835.1 Deltaproteobacteria bacterium
CTGCAGCAAGATGCTGGGCATCGGCTGCAGACCCGCCATTCCCGAAAAGCAGAATTTTGTTTCCCGCTTTCAGCGCCCCGGTGATCACCTCAATAACGATCACAATCTTTTCAAGATTTTCGGCGATAAATATGTCGTTGAGCTGACTGCTTTCCTTAAATATCTTTACAATATGATTTTCCATGCCACACCAGCGTAATCATCCATCCCCGGGCCAGGCCGATTTTGGGCTAATATATTTATCGCATTCTCTCCTGTCAAGGGTAGTCCATTGATTTGTTTATAACAATTGATACACTGAAACAGAGTGTTACGAAGATAACGGAAAGAAAAAACTAATCTTGTTGATCCGAATATCGGGAAATGACTTGAGCTTCTCGAAGATACTTTCACTCAATAGAAAAAACTGTCAGCATATTAAAATACCTTCCCATACCGTTTCCTGTCTCTCAACTCAGCCAATTTACCTTTGTTCCATCTGGATATACCGCTGAAATACTGGGTGATACGCGCTATGCCTTCCACTTCCTTAGAACCACACAATGCGCATTGTTCTCCAAGGCCCCTGAACGTGCCACTGCACACTTTACATGCCGTATATTCAGGTGAAAAAATTACCTGCTCATTTTCGGTATCCTGGAAAACCTTTACAATAAAATCGGAAATCGACTCTGTTGAAGGCTCCGTATCCCCAAGCCAAAGATGGGTCACGGCACCTCCCCTGATAAAAGGATGAAAGCGCCCCTCCTGCCTCACACGCTCCAGGGGATCAACGGCAGCGGATGCCGCAAGATGTGTTGAATTCGTGTAATACACTTCGCCCTTGGCTATATCACCCTTCACAAAGTGACCGGCCTTCGGGGAAAAGTATTTCAGATCCAGCCGTGCAAATCGGTAGGCCGTTGTCTCTGCATGGGACTGTTCAAGGATAAAATGTAATCCATATTGCCTGCGGAGATTTTCCGCTTCCGACTGCATAAATCGGATTACCTTCATACCAAGCTCCATAGCTTCTTCCGACTCGTGGAGCTGATTTCCCAGATGTATCTGTACAAGTTCATTAAGTCCCAGAATCCCTATAAGGTAGCAGGAACGGTTCATCCTGAGATACGGCGATCCATCAAGGTTCATGGCAAGCATGGCCAGAGGGCCGTCATATCCATAAGACAGTAACTTTTCAATAAAATCCCTCTTTTGGATATGGGCGCTCGCGATGAGGCCCATACATTCTGAAATCATGCGAAAAAGGTTGCTGTCGTTCCCTTCCGCCCTGTACGCAAGTCTTGGAAGGTTCAGTGTCACATTCTGTACGGCAAAACATCTTATCCTCCATGGGGTCTCCATTTCCCTGAAAAGGAGAGATTCCTCTTTCAGTGCCGAAAAACCGCACTCGTACATTTTGGGCACTTCATAGCGATCAAAGACAAAGCAGGTATTGCCTCTCCCACCCGCGACATCACAGATTTGACTGAGGAAATCCGCCGACCCCGGGTCCGTGAAAAAATCTTCCGACACATGAACCAGCGGTCTGGGAAAGATGAAAGGTTTTCCCGTGCCATCACCCTTTTTGAAAACCTCAAAAAGAGCCCACGCAAACCTCCGGGCATCATGGATGTAATGTTCACAGGCCCCGTCTGCAAATTCGCCCCCCGGTCCTATGACGGGAACACCGCGAAGGTGTGCGGGCACATTCCAGTAGAGATGGATATCGGTAAACATGGCCTGCCCGCCTCTTGCAGAGGTTAACTGGGAAAACTCATAAACGAGCATCTGGGCAAACTGCTTTACCTCTTTATCGCTCATTTTCCCCAGATAGGGGGCGAAGGATAGATTCACCGCATCCCAGCTGATAACACCGGCAAAATGCCCCTGGAGTGTCGCTCCAAAGCGCACCATATGTGCCAGGAGAACTTCCGCATGCTTGGCGGGTTTGGCAACCGTCAGCGCATCAGGAAATCTCAAGCCGTATTTTTTAATATACTCAAGGGACTGACAGGAATTGTAGGGTCTGTCAATATACCCCAGTCCATGAAGGTGAATGTCACCCATTATGTGGGCATCTCCCACGTCCTGAGAAAACACTTCGTAGAGGGAATATTCTTTTTTTATACCTTCCGCAAGAATGAGATTAGTCCCTTCAGGACCATGGGGAACATTCGCGTTTTCCTTATTGCGGTGAAGAATCAGCTCTCTTACATCATAGAGGGAAAACCCGACAAGCGCATGCATCTTCCGTACATGCTCCAGACCTCTCTCGATTAGCTTTGCATCCACCAGTTCCCGGATGAGGGGTGTTGTGAGAAGACTGATCCCCGAAGAGATGATCTGCTTTTCAACTTCTCTGCTGATGACTTGAGCTGTCTCGACATCAATACTCGTCTCGCGGATCAAGGCATCAACGATACGCTGCCGATCCCATCGTGTGATCTCTTCACCGGATGTTTTCACGAAAAGTGTAATATCCGTAGTTTCCTGTTTTACCATTTTCTTATTTCTATATGTGGTCTCGATTCACTCCGGACGATCCATGCACGCGCCAGCTAAATATTCGTTTTCATGAATCCATCGATCGCGCCGAGGGTTTTTTCGGCAGCTTCCGATATGTGCGGATCATAGTCATGATTCAAGGCAAACACCCTGAAGTGGACCACCCGCGCAGGTATGAAGCGATAGATTTCCTTCAGTGGTTCCAATGATGTCAGACCCGTAGCCGGGTTGAAGATATTGATTCTCTTTTCGGTTTCCGCCATGGGATTGATGGGTCGGGGATCCTGAGTCGCCAGATCAACGCGGATAGGGATATCTTTCAATCCTGAAGGCAGAAATGCCCTGATCTGTCGTTCATAGTCGCCGGCCCGGGAAAACTTTGCTCCTCTTTGAATCTGATCAATAGATATCTCCGTAGTATAGGACATCTTCCACTTTAATTCTCTGCTGTAAAGCCTCGCCCACTCGCAACCAAGTTTTTTTCTCTTGGAATCCCTCTCATTGATCCAGCTCAGGACGGTGTGATACAGGTGCCACTCATCACAATGGAGATATTTGTCGAGCGCCTTTATCGGATTCCGGGGAAAGAAGATCCGCATCGTATCCCTGAATATCTCCTGAAGATGGAGATCGAGTGCCCGTGTCGTTCTGTGAAAGTACACGTTCGTGTAAAGGTTCAACCGCGCATTCAGAAAGCGGCTGAGGGCCGATATGCCCGCCTGGTGGAGGGTGATACCATCCTTTGTAAAAAAGGTATAAAACCGAAGCCTTGTGATGTCCACAATATCGAGGGAAAAACCGGTCATATAAGCGTCCCGCTGAACGTAATCCAGGTTATCCACCGTATATATTCCTGAAAAAAGCTGCCTCAAGAGCCGTAACCATTTCGGCCACTGCGTGTCGCGTCCCGACGGCATCTTGATGAGGAGTGCCACATGATCCGGATTCACAAATTCACCTTGCGCAAATGACCCCGTCGGACTCCTCCGTATCTGTCGAATGATTTCCCCCAGCTTTCTCGTGATGATGAGCCTTCCCAGATCCTCATGGGTGATTCCATACCGGTTGAGATAATGATCATCAAAAAAATGCCCGTAGGGACCGTGACCGACATCGTGAAGCAGTCCGGCGATCCGCAGAAGTTCCTCAACACAGTTTATTGAAGGAGCGTCTTTGCACACCTCCTTCAGGCTCGAATAGAGGTTCCTCCCGAACTCACCGGCAATATGCATCGTCCCCAGGGAGTGCTGGAATCTGCTGTGTTCCGCTGCGGGGTATACCCAGCGGGCACTCTGAAGCTGATAGATACGTCGCAGTCTCTGTACCCAGGGCGAATCAATCAGATCCTTCTCCGTTTTTTCACCGGGAGAATCAGGCGTCGGTACCGTAAAGGAAGCATACTGATATATGGGATCAGCAATCAACGCCTTCCCCTGATACACGCTCACATATTCGGTTTCCTTCCGTTTCATGGCATAGAGACTTACAATATTCCCTGGTAAATATCAAATCTTATCATGTTTGTCCTTGACAGGCTTATGCGTGTCTCCTATCATACGGCGCAGATTCATATGCAAAGACAATACAATGCTGAGGATGGCGAGTATGGGAACCAACAATGTAATATTTCTTGAAGTCATTGAATGGTTTGACGAATCAGGAAAAGAACTGGTTCACAGGATTCCCGAGAAGGGTTCAGGTGAAATCAAGTACGGCGCACAGATGACAGTCCGGGAAAGCCAGGCCGCCGTTTTTTTCTACAACGGGAGGGCCTACGATGCATTCGGCCCGGGCCGGCATACCCTGAAAACAGCAAATATTCCCATTCTCACGAAGGTACTCAGTCTGCCCTGGGCAATGACCAGCCCGTTGAGGGCGGAGGTTTATTTCATCAACATGAAGGTATTTCCCAATTTGAAATGGGGAACGAGGGATCCTGTTGCTTTTCGGGATGCAGAACTGGGTCTCATCCGGTTGAGAGCCTTCGGGGTTTTCAATATCAGGGTACTTCAACCGGTTCTTTTCGTGAACAGCCTCGTGGGAACTCAGGGAATCTACACCACTGATGCCGTAGAGGAATACCTGAACCGCGTCATTGTTTCCCGTTTCAACGATTTCATGGGGATCCACATCGATACCATTTTCAACCTGCCGGCAAGGTATGATGAGCTTGCGGATGGTCTGAGAAAAACTCTGGAAAAGGATTTTACCCACTTCGGTCTGGGTTTGACTCAGTTATATATCAATTCAATCACCCCACCCCCGGAAGTACAGAAAGCCATCGACGATAAAAGTCGTCTTGGAGTATTCGACGATCTCAACAAACTTGTGAAGATGAAGGCTGCCATGGCAATGGAAACCGCTTCCCAGTCTCAGGGTGAAGCGGGTGCCGGTCTGGGTATGGGGATGGGGTTTATGATGCCCGCCATGTTAGCCGATGCATTTAGAGGCACTGCCGTCCAGCAGACAGCGGTACCTGAATCCTTCAAATGCCCGGACTGTCAGCAGGACATCCCCAAAGAGGCAAAATTCTGTCCCCACTGCGGCCATCACCTGCTCATCTTTCAACAGTGTTCGCAGTGCGGAAAGAATCTGCCCATGAAAGCCAAGTTCTGTCTCCAGTGCGGTCATCCTGTGGAGCAGCAGGTCGAGGCAAAGAAGTGCCTCCACTGTGGCACCGAAAATCTGCCAAAATCACTTTTCTGTAACCAGTGCGGTGAACGAATATAACTGGCAAATCGAACATCAGTGCCCCCAGTGCGGGGCGCCCGTAATCCTTGAGGAAACGGACCGGATTTTCCTGTGTCCTTATTGCCGGACAAAACTCTACCTGATTCCCAACGACTACTTCAGATACTGTATCGCGCCCGCTGATGCAACCTCCCGGGAAATCATATATATCCCATACTGGCGTCTGAAAGGACTCTCTTTCTCGATTCAGCACAGTGAAGTATCGCATCGTTTTGTTGACACAAATATTCTTGCCTTTACCTTCCCGGGTGTGCCGTCTTCTCTCGGACTGAGACCCCAGGTCTTCAGACTGAAATTCGCATCTCCAGAAATAAATGGAACGTTTTGCAATCCCCAAATCTCAGTGCGTGAGGTCATGGATCACTTTGGGACGCCCGATCCCCTCAGTATTTATCACACCTTTATCGGGGAAACCGTCAATTTGATTTATTCTCCAATGTACCTGGAAAATAATGTGCTGTACGATTCCATTCTGAAACGACCTGTATCCACACTGGAAACGGGAGACTCTGAGCGCCTGATGGCATCACGCGCATCATCCAGAGGGAATATTTCTTTCATATCCACTCTGTGCCCGCAGTGCGGGTGGGACCTACAGGGCGAAAAAGATGCAGTGGTTCTGATCTGCAAGAACTGCGACTCTGCGTGGGGCTGCAGGGGAAGCGCATTTACAAACGTCGCATACGCGATAATGGCGAACGGGGAATCAGTATCTCACTATCTTCCATTCTGGCGAATGAGAGCCCGCATAGAGGGTATCAGACTTGAATCGTACGGGGACCTTATAAGAGCAGGAAACCTTCCCAAGGCCATCACCCGTACCTTTGAGGAAACGCCCCTCTACTTCTGGTGCCCCGCATTCAAAGTCAACCCCGCCCTCTTTCTGCGATGGGCACGGCAGATGACCGTATCTCAGCCTGAAGAAAAAACGCGTGAATTATCCCAAGGGATGTCTCTGTATCCCGCGACCCTCCCCATCAGTGAGGCGGAAGAAAGTATCATGATCACAATAGCGGACATCATTACGGTAAAGAGGATAATTCCTCTCCTTCCCGAAATTCGAATTAACGTAAATGAATTCCTCTTAGTGTATCACCCCTTCACTTCAAGGCAAAGCGAACTTGTCCACACAACAATGAAACTCAGCATAGACAAGAGGTCCCTCGCGTACGGTATCTGCCTTTAGCGTGATACCTGTCACCTTCCTGATTGATAGGGATCCCAGTCGTACCCCCAGAGGTCTCCTCCCATGGGGATTTTATAACTTCTCCTCTCGTCGTATGAGGGATACCTTCTGGCAGCGCCCTCCTTTGGAAGCATGGAAACGGGAAACTTCGTGTATTCGATATCATATACGGCCATGTTCTGGTTCCGGTGGATAGTATCATAGTACCATTGCACATCCACCGGGAAGGCAAAAGTCCAGACGCTCTTTCCACGGTCGATATTTTTATATGCATTCGTCACCTGGCCGGATTCAATCAGTCTTATGAGACCATAGTTCAACATCTCCGTGTGAACTCCCAGGTCCCTGAAACCGGCATCTGCCATGGCACCCACGCATGCCGACGGGAGAGAACCGATACCAAGCTGGATGACATCTCTATCCCTCATAATACCCATGATATGGTTCGCGATCGCTTCCTCCTCCGGTCTCGGTTTCAGAGCTTTCTCATTGATCTGAGGCCACCGATATTTCTCACAGTCAACCTCTACCCAGTAATCAATCTCATCAATGTGGATGGTGTTAAAACGTCCTCCCTCTGCCCAGGGATAGTCGGACCGGACTTCAAAGACAATCCTCTTCGCCGTTTGTCGGAAGATATTACAGTTATTCGTTCCATAGGACATATTAAAGAACCCGTGACTGTCGGGCACCGTTGTGGCATTAAACCACCAATCCAATCCCCTCTTTTCCCTCAGGGCGTTCACGAACCGGTAGTGGTGAGCCCACATGCCATACGACCAGCCCCACTGTGCCCAGTCCGTCACATTGTTGTTATCCCTCGCCTTGCGGTTCCAGGGAAAGAAAAAGAACTCATGGACACAGTGATAATGCTGGTGAGGATCAATTTGCTCGGGTGTCCACTTCTTATCTGGAAAATTGTTATGACCACACACACAGACAAAAGACACAATCCCTCGTCACAAGACATAAATGGATGCCTTGTCTCTAAGCTCAGCAAAATGTGGCTGTACAGTGTGAAAGGTCTTCCGGATGATAAAAAAGCGGTTAAATGATATCAGTGCATTTCCTGATATACACGGCGGCGTTTCGTCAAAAGGAAATTGCTCTCCTTCCGCTTGTTCACTTATTTCTTTTTATGCCTGTTGGCCTTCAAACGCTTTTTGTATTTATGCTTGCTTATTTTTTTCTTTCGCTTTTTAACAACACTCCCCATTACGTACCTCGGAAACTACATCATGAACATTCAACCCATTAAAATCGATACATTTTTCGCTTTCCACCTCCGCACGGCGGAGGCCGCATAATATACAATTGCAACAGTCATGTCAAGAATTCTTGGTCTAATGGCTGAACCGGATCAATGAAATACCGATGGAATGGTTCCGGGAGCCGCCTGTAATCTCCGGACAATACCTCCCCGGGAAACGGCCGGGAATTTTTCGTGTTCCAAAAAAGAAGAATTTCTCCCTTGTCCACATAACTTGCCGCGTGGTCAAGGAAAGCAGCGCCGGCTTTGCCGGTATATGTACCGTCCAAGATGATTCCGTCACTTTCTCTGAGCAGTGCTGCCGCATCCACGGACTTCCGTGTGAAGAGGCCGTATCTTTCACCAAAATATTCATGGTGAATCGTAAGATCCTCAGGCTCGATTGCACACAGGGGAAAGGATGTATCCAGCGAACGGAGCAATTCGTTCGTTTGACAAAACAGGAGATTGCTCTTTTCTTCATCGGCCATGAAGGAGTGTACCACTCGCACGGCATGAACCCTGGCCTTGAGACCTGCCGCTTTCAGCCCCAGCAGCAGACCTGCTGCTGTCCCCATTGTGCCCAGCGCAAGATAGATGTGGTCGGGAGAGGGAATATCCCCTTGTGCAACCTGCATGGCAAGCTCAAAGCCCGCATTCACGTAACCTGTCGCTCCCACCGGTGATGAACCGCCAAGTGGTATAAAGTAAGGATGAACGCCGTCGAGCATTTTGAAACGCTCGATGAGGCCGGTGATGGCTTCAAGATATTCCTGATAGGATTCATAGTGAATGACCTGCGCGTCGTTATAAAGGTTCATGAGAAGATTTTGTCTCACCGCAGAGGAATTCGGCTGCGAAAAAAGCATGAGTACAGCCTTAAGGCCGACCTGTTTCGCATAGAGTGCCGAAGCCATCGCATGATTCGACCCGGCACCACCGGCAGTAATGATTCGTGTCGTCCCACACCGCTGGGCATGCGCCAGAAGAAATTCCAGCTTCCGTACCTTGTTACCCCCGTACACACTGCCGGTTAAATCATCCCGCTTTATATACAGGTTATCCTTTCCCATTCGCCGACAGAGCCCCGAAAGTTTTTCCGCGGGTGTCGGAAATTCACCCAGAGAAACCCGGGGAAATCTATCAGCAAGCCGTGGATATTGCACAAAAAGCGGTATCATGAAAGACGTCCCGTTATCCTCACTGTTTTATCTACTGTTTCCTCCGCACCCATCGGGAAAGCAACATCCCGGCCGCACATCACACCACAATCCCGGGGATTAGTTCTTATATCTGAACGTACCGGATAATCACGAATGAAAAAAAACCAACAAAGGAAAAGGGAGGGGGAAAAATGTTAAGGGATTACAGTCATCGGCCTGCAACCCCTTGAAATGAACTGGTGGGTCAGGGCAGAATCGAACTGCCGACACCTGGATTTTCAGTCCAGTGCTCTACCGACTGAGCTACCGACCCTTCCGGTATACTATTCAGTGATTTATCGGATGTGTCGTCTATATAATATCCCTCCCTTTGTCAAGGTATTTTTCGTCGCATGAAAATGAAAGGCCGTCGACAATATTCTCCACACGGACAACAACAGTTCCCGCGATCCTGTCATGCCAGCCCCGCTTTTTCCCATCAATCGCAATCCATGCAAAACCGATGAAGAAGACCGCAGTCGATACGATATATCCCACCCACCTCAGGAAACCGACTCCCAGCGTCATTTTTTCACCTGTCGCCTGGACAACCCGGAGGCCAAAAATGATTTTCCCCGGAGTCTGCCCGGTGGTACCGTGGAAATAGGTAAAATAGAGCATGCCCACCAGCAGCATGGTAAGGTAGTACGCTGAGAAGAATGCGAAGGATATCTGTACAAATCTCTCCATAGCAAAACCGCTCCCGAGAGATGGAAATCCGAAACGCAGGCTCATGAACCCCCCAAACAGCACGAACAGGGAAATGAAAAAGAGGATAATCTTGTCCACAAAGAACGCCATCAACCTTCTCCAGAATCCACCGAAACGTACTTCCATCAGTCGTCCGCCTCCCTATCCGCGAAATCCACCGAAAAATCCTCTCTCGTACTGAATTATGGAAAGCACGGCAACGGAGGCAGTCTCAACCCTGAGAATTATCCTTCCCAGATTGACCGCCACAAATCCCGCTTCCCCGGCCTCCTCAATCTCCCCCGTGGTGAATCCACCCTCCGGTCCGATTACGATGACGATATCATTTATGTTCCTGTACCTCACATCCCGTAACACATCCCTGATATTTCTCTCAGGTTCTCCCTCCCACAAAATTATTTTGCACCCATCTCCCTCGCCGCTTCGGATCACTTCTTCAAAAGAGAGAACATTCCCGATCCACGGAATATCAGCCCTTCCGCACTGCCTGGCCGCTTCGACGGCAATGCTGTGCCACCTTATCACCCTTGCGGCGTTCTTTTCCGGTGAGAATCTGGGAACCGATCGCGTCGAATGGAAAGGCACGATCCCGTCAACACCTAACTCCGTCGCTTTTTGCACAATGTAATCCATCTTATTGGCCTTAGGGAGTGCCTGGAGGAGGCTGATTCTTAATTCCCTCTGAGGGATTTCTGTCTTTTTGATCACCTCCACATCAACACCATCTGCAGAAACGCGATGGACAACTGATTCATACTCCCCTCCGGTTCCGTCAAACAGAATGAGCCGATCACCCTCTTTCATTCTCAGTACGGACTTCACATACCGGAGGTTTTCCTTCAGCAGTTTACACCGGTTGCCTTTCTCCACACCCGGGGGGAAATAGATTCTCGGTACAGTCAACCTCAATTTCCCCCTTTTCGGAGAACATAACAAATCCATTCTTTTTCGGTAATGATATTACGGGGAGTAAATTGGCTGGTGAAAAAGTGAGCCTCGATATCACTTCTGTTCTGATCGATGATCCCGGAGATTACCAGGTATCCTCCATTCTCTATAAGCGACATCAGATGGGTGCGGAGACGGATCAGTATTTTCGCCGTAAGGTTTGCCACAATAAGATCAAAAGGTTCATGGATCGTATTTACGTCCCTATTGATAACCTCCACTTTCTCCTGCACGTGGTTGATGATCACATTTTCCTGGGCGATCTCCGCGGCTTTTCTGTCGATATCCACACAGACAACCCTCTCTGCGCCCAGTTTTGCACAGGAAATACCTAAAATCCCGGTACCCGTGCCGACATCAAGAACTCTCCACTTTTCTTTCGTTCTATCTTTCAGGAGAATATCCTCAATGGCTTCGAGGCACATCCGGGTTGAGGGATGCTGTCCTGTCCCGAACGCCATACCGGGATCGATATCGATAATAATATCACGACCGGCAGGGGCGTACCGCTCCCATGTCGGCTTGATGACAATGTTCTTGCTCACCCTGAGGGGCTTGAAATATTTTTTCCATTCCTCCCCCCAGTCCTGATCTACAACAGCCTCGGTGGTGAACTGAGGCTCTTCTAATTCGGGAAAAAGCCCGGAGAGACTCTCGAGATACACCTTGAGAGAAGCGAGCCTGCCCTCCAACCGGATGTCGAAGGGGAGATACGCCTTCATCACCTCCCTCTGTCTGGAGACAGTAAAGTCTTCAGGTGCCTGAGATTCCAGCTCCTCTTGAAACACGCCATGGGCACCGATTTCCGTCAGAAAGTTTGACAATGCGTCAACCAGTTCGGGAGATGCCGACAATTCGATTTTCAACCACTTTGCCCTTTTTTCCCCAGCTTTTGCACCGAGCTCTGGCATGTCTTGCTCCTCCTTGACTGGATATAAATCGTGAACAATTCATCTATATCCTCTTTTTGATGATATTTCAAGCAGCTTGAATTTTGAGAATCTTCGTGCTACCTTTCACCATTCGCCGCGTCCAAAGAAAAGAGGAATCATTGTGAAATACTATCCTGTATATATAGACATCACAAACGAACGGTGTGTCGTTGTGGGTGGAGGCGACGTCGCAGAGAGAAAGGTGATGCGGCTCATTGATTCCGGTGCCCATGTCTCCGTGGTCTCGAGAACACTGACATCGACTCTCGAGAAAATGAAGAAAGAGGGGAAAATCGACCACATCGAGGCCGACTACGACGACGACTCTCTCAGCGGAGCGTTTCTTGTGATCGGTGCCACGGACCGGGACGATGTCAATGCAAAAATCTTCAGAGATGGAAGGGCAAAGGGGTGCCTGGTCAATATCGTCGATGATCCCGACAATTGTAACGTGATCCTTCCTTCCCTCTTTCGTCGAGGGGATCTTTCCATCGCCATATCTACGGGCGGGAAAAGCCCCGCGCTGGCAAAAAAATTGCGACAGGACATGGAGCATCTCTTCGGTCCGGAATACGAAACCCTCCTTATGATAATGGGCAAACTCAGAGAAAAGATTGTGATGAAAGGACGTTCCTCGAATGAGAACAGACAATTGTTCGAATCGGTGATTCACTCGGACATCCTTCACCATATTAAAGAGAAAAAGTGGAAACAGGTAAAAAAGATAATTCGTGACATTACCGGCGAAGATATTGAGGTCGATGAATGATGGACACCATGTTCCTGAAAGCTGCTCTTGCCGTCTATTTCGTGAGTGTCCTCGGATATGTCACGTCCATTTATGTCAGGAGAGTGATGGTTGCAAAGGTCTCCACATGGATTTTCTTTCTGGCCTTCCTGTGTCACACTATTTCCTTTATTTTCAGATACCTTGAAACCGGGCATACTCCGGTCATCAGCATTTATGAGACCCTCTCCTTTTTCGCCTGGGCTATGGCGGGGGTGTACCTGGCGTTTCAACCGAAAACGAAAACGAGAGTCCTGGGTGCGTTCGTCTCTCCTGTCACTTTCCTGCTCATGATTGCAGCCTCCAAAGGGCTGGAGGGATATGTTTCCATCCCGGAGGTACTGAAGAGTAATCTGGTGCCCCTCCACGTGATCCTCTCGGTGACGGGTGAGGCCCTCTTCGCATTAGCATCATTCGCGGGTGCCATGTACCTTATTCAGGAAGGACTGATCAAGAACAAAAAGGTGAGCGGTTTCAGCAGAATGCTTCCTTCGCTGAGCGATCTGGACAGGATCAACCACTTCTGTCTCATGTGGGGTTTTCCCTTGCTGACACTGGGTGTGCTCGTCGGTTCACTATGGGCCAGAACCGCCTGGGGAAGTCACTGGCAATGGGACCCCAAGCAGGTATGGACGTTAGTTGCCTGGGTTTTTTACGCACTGCTGCTGCATCAGAGACTTGCCATAGGCTGGAAGGGGCACAAAGCGGCCTTTTTATCGCTTCTGGCCTTTGCAATTCTCCTGGTTTCGCTGGTAGCAATCAACCTCTTCTTTGTCACTGCTCACAGCTTTATTTAACGCTATGAATATTATTCTCATCGGGATGAATCATAAAACTGCCCCACTGGAAATCAGGGAACGTCTCTCGCTCACCTGCGGGAATGATGCAAACCACCTTGCGGAAATAATGAAATTCCCGGAGATCCAGGAGGTGTTATACCTTGCCACATGCAACCGAGTGGAGGTTCTCGCAAATGCCGTGGATACCGCGGGTGCCGTGGAAAAACTGAGAGCCTTCATATTCCATCATGGGAATCTCTCCGCCGAGGAAATGGCCAGATGCCTTTATCTGCACTACGATGACGAAGCGGTACGACATCTTTTCCGGGTTGCATCCAGTATTGATTCCATGGTCATGGGTGAACCGCAGATCCTGGGGCAGGTCAAGGACGCATATCGCACGGCAGTGGAACACAATACCACCGGTGTTATTCTCAATAGGGTTCTCCATCACGCTTTCCGTGTCGCCAAACGAGTCAGAACCGAAACCGGGATTGCCCATAATGCGGTATCGGTCAGTTTTGCCGCCGTGGAGCTGGCAAAGAAAATATTCGGAAGCCTCGAAGGGAAGACGATACTTCTTATTGGAGCAGGAGAAATGTCTGAACTCGCGGCAAGACACCTGCTCAATCAGGGTGTAAGAAAAATACTCATTGCCAACCGGACGTATGCCCGGGCATTGCAGATGGCAGAGAATTTTCACGGAACCGCCACAGATTTTGATACCCTTGCGGAGAAACTCCGGGACGTCGATATCGTCATCAGCTCCACAGGCGCTCCGGGTTACGTGATCACACCTCCCATGATCGAAGCCGCTATCAGAAGGCGAAAGAACCGCCTTCTTTTCCTGATCGACATCGCGGTTCCCAGAGATATCGATCCTGCGGTAAACGAAATCGATAATGTGTACCTGTATAATATCGACAACCTCCAGGATATCGTGGACACAAACGTGAAAAGCAGGCAAAGGGAAGCAGAGAAGGCAGAGGCGATCATCGACGATGAAGTCGGGAAGTACCATGAATGGTTCAACACCCTGGAAGTCGTCCCGACAATTATCTCGCTGAGAGAAAAAATGGAAGGTATCGTAAAAAGTGAACTGGTCAAATCAGGTTCATGGATGCAGAACCTTAACGAAGAGGAGAAAAAAAACATAGAGATACTCGCCGGTTCGATAATCAATAAAATCCTGCACGATCCGATCACCGGCTTGAAGGAGGAGAGTCGCGAAAACGGCGCGCTCCCCTACATTGCGGCTCTCAGGAGGCTTTTCGGACTGGACGATGTGTAGTCTCACCTGTTAGGTAAGACCGGCGGGACGCCCGTCCGATACACATAAACTCACATGAGGAAAGAGACATTAGATCAACACTACGAATCGGAACACGGGGCAGCGCCCTGGCGATGACGCAGGCCCGCTGGGTAGCTCAGAGGCTGAAACACGACAAGCCCGAAATCCCTGTTGACATTATCGCGATCAAAACAAAGGGGGATATCATGCAGGATGTCTCCCTGGCGAAAATCGGAGGGAAAGGTCTTTTTGTCAAGGAAATAGAAGATGCACTCCTTCGCGGCGAAATTGATATAGCCGTCCACAGTATGAAAGACGTCCCTGTGGAACTGCCCGAAGGCCTCGAAATCGGCATCATGTCGGAGAGAGAGGATCCCCGGGATGTCCTGATCTCGAAAGACGGCAGAAGGATCGAGGATATGCCTCAAGGGGCCCGCATCGGCACCGGCTCTCTGAGAAGAACTATTCAGCTCCGCTATCTGATTCCGGGTGTCGAAGTCATCCCGCTTCGGGGCAATCTGGACACTCGGATCCGGAAAATCCGCACGGACAATCTCGACGGAATCATCGTAGCCGCAGCGGGTATGAAGCGGATGGGATGGAGCCGGAAGATTACTCAGGTCATCCCTGTGGATATGATGCTTCCCCCCGCAGGACAGGGCGTGCTGGGCATTGAACTGAGAGAAGACGACATCGATACACGAAATGCCGTTTCTCCAATCAACCACCCCCAGACGTGGCTGGAGGTTACGGCCGAGAGAACCTTCCTGAAGAGGCTGGGTGGAGGGTGCCAGCTGCCCGTAGCCTCCTACGGGAAAAAAACCGACAACGACCTCACCCTGACGGGATTTCTGGGAAGCCTGGACGGCCGCATCCTAATCCGGGATGAAGTCCGGGGTCCCTGTGAAAGCGCGGAAGCGCTGGGGGTGCTGCTGGCCGAACGCATCCTGTCCAGGGGGGGAGAAGATATTCTCAAGGAGGTATACAAGACACACAGCTTTTAAAAATCCCGAGCACCCCATTCCCGATCTCAAACACTGTGAAAATCCCGGTCTGGGAAATATATGGAATTTTGATATTTGTATTTTGAATGTGCCCGGGATTTAGATATGAGCATACAGGATTTGAATTTTTGATATGTCCATGAAGAAAACAGGAATCGTGTACATCATTGGTGCCGGTCCCGGCGATCCCGGATTGATGACACTCCAGGGCTTGAAATGCCTTGAGGCAGCGGATGTCGTCATCTATGACCACCTGGTAAGCAGCGAGATCACTTGCCGGGCAAAGGCATCAGCCCGTCTGATATACGCGGGGAAGGAGGGAGGCAAACATACCCTTCCCCAGGAGGAGATCAACCGTCTTCTGGTTGAGGAAGCACGGCGGGGAAATACGGTGGCTCGACTTAAGGGCGGAGACCCTTTCATCTTCGGTCGCGGCGGGGAAGAGGCAGAAATGCTTTCCCGGTCCGGCATACCCTTCGAGATAATTCCGGGAGTAACGTCTGCCATTGCCGTACCCGCCTATGCGGGAATCCCTCTCACCCACAGGGGCCACACGTCAACAGTCGCCTTCGTCACGGGTCATGAGGATCCGACAAAAGACGGGAGCGACATTGACTGGAAGGCATTAGCCGGAATGGGAACACTTGTCTTCCTCATGGGCGTCAGGAATCTTCCCACTATCGTGAATAATCTGATTCAACACGGCAAAGACTCATCAACACCTGCTGCCCTCGTCCGCTGGGGCACCACGGAAGATCAGGAAACCCTCTCGGGCACCCTCACTGATATTGCCCGGATGGCGGAAGAACGACGTTTCTCCCCGCCGGCCATCCTGGTTGTCGGCAGCGTGGTGAAACTCCGGGATGCGTTGAACTGGTTCGAAACAAAACCTCTCTTCGGCAGAGGTATCGTCATCACGAGACCGGAGGCACAGGCGGAAGAATTCGCATCCCTCCTCCACTCACGGGGGGCGCGGGTGATCCATTTCCCCACGATCAGAATCGTTCCCCCGGATGATTACCGCGATCTGGATCACGCAATCGAACGCCTCGGAGATTACCACTGGATTATCTTCACGAGCGCCAACGGCGTGAAATTCTTTTTTCTTCGCCTGAAAGAACTGGCGAAGGACGCACGGGAATTAAAGGGAATCCGAATATGTACCATAGGGCCAGCGACGGCGCTCACACTGGAACGCCGGGGGATACGGGTCGACCTCGTGCCGGACGAATTCATTTCCGAAGGCGTGGTCAGGGCATTTGCAGAACTTGAAATAAAAGACAAGAAAATCCTCCTCCCCCGGGCGGAAACCGCAAGGGACATCATTCCCGAGGGTTTAGCTGCACTCGGGGCAAAAGTGGATGTAGTCACAACATATCGGACGGTGAACTCCGGACGAAAAAAATCGGAGATTGATTCCTTAATAACACAGGGAAAAGCCGACGTGATCACCTTCACCAGCCCCTCCACCGTCATGAATTTCATGGAGATCATGGGCCGGGAATATACCATGCCACCTCGTATTAAAATCGCCTGCATCGGGCCCGTTACCGCTTCGGCGGCACGGAATGCAGGATTCAACATTGATATCCTGCAGGAACGTTATACCGTTCCCGGTCTTGTGGAGGCATTGGAACATTACTACAGGAAACATCCCCATGGATAATCGGGGGATCCGTCCATACACTCACTCTCCAAAAGAAAGGAACATATTATGTACTTTCCTGCATACCGGCCGCGGCGTCTGAGAAAGAATGAACATTTCCGGAGGATGATCAGGGAAACAAGCCTTTCCGTCGATGACCTGGTGTCCCCCCTTTTCGTCACTTCCGGGAAGAACGTAAAAAACCCGATCAACTCCATGCCGGGACATTTTCAGATGTCTGTCGATCACCTGGTAAAGGAGATTCAAGAGACAAAAGGACTGGATATCCCCGCCGTACTGCTCTTCGGCATCCCGGAGAAAAAGGACGACCTGGCATCCGCAGCCTTCGCAAAAGACGGAATCATTCAGCAGGCTGTGCGAACGATCAAGGACAGGGTGCCCGATATCATCGTTATTACCGACGTGTGTCTCTGCGAATATACGAGCCACGGTCACTGCGGGATGATCGAGAAGGGCGATGTGAGTAACGACATAACCCTTGAGGTTTTAGCGGAAACAGCGGTATCCCACGCAAAGGCAGGCGTAGATATGGTTGCTCCCTCCGCAATGATGGACGGGCAGGTCGGCGCCATCCGGGAAGCCCTGGATGAAGAGGGATTTACAGGGGTTCCCATTATGGCCTACTCTGCCAAGTATGCGTCCTGCTTCTACGGTCCTTTCCGTGAGGCAGCGGAAAGTACTCCGCAATTCGGGAACCGGAAATCATACCAGATGGACCCGGGAAACAGAGATGAAGCCATCCGGGAAATCAGTCTGGATATCGAAGAAGGTGCGGACATTATCATGGTAAAACCCGCCCTCCCTTACTTGGACATCATCTGCAGGGCAAAAGAAGAGTTCGACCTGCCCGTCGCCGCCTACAACGTGAGTGGTGAGTTCGCCATGATCAAGGCAGCGGCAAGGTCAGGATGGCTCGACGGGGAGAAGGCAATGATGGAAACACTTATCTCGATCAAGAGAGCGGGTGCCGATATCATCATCACGTATTTCGCCCGGGAAGTGGCAATACTTCTCTCCGGACAGAGATAATTAATATCACGAGGAGACAGGCGTCTCATCCGTCTGACTTCCGTGAACAAACTGCATGAAGATATGAAACCTAAGCAATTGCCTTTGTTGCCGAATACATTGCGCATGGTCGCCTGGGAAGTGACACGGAGCTGCAACCTGGCCTGCATCCACTGCCGGGCTGCGTCAAAGTACGGCCCATACCCTGACGAACTCACGACAGAACAATGCCTGCACCTGTTAGACGAAATTGCCGCATTCAGCAATCCCGTGATTATCCTGACCGGTGGGGAACCCCTTCTCCGGGATGACATCTATGAGATCACATCGTACGGTAACAAAAAGGGACTCCGCATGGTTCTGGCCACCAATGGAACTCTAGTTACGGAAGAGATCGCCGGGAGAATGGTGAAATCAGGGATCAAGAGGGTCAGCGTGAGCATCGACGGACCGGATAAAGAAAGCCACGATACCTTCCGCAACGTCGCCGGTGCTTTTGACGGGGCCATGTCCGGCATCCAGGCGATGAAAAAAGCAGGGCTTGAATTCCAGATAAACACAACGATCACGAAAGCGAATCTACATCAGCTCCAGGAGATCATGTATCTGGCGATCACTCTGGGAGCTGCTGCCCATCATATCTTCCTTTTGGTTCCCACAGGCAGGGGCAAAGAAATGGCCGGGCAGGCCATATCTCCCGAGGAATATGAAAAAACTTTGAACTGGTTCTACGAGCAGAGTCTCCATTGTCCCATTCAGCTCAAGGCAACCTGTGCACCCCACTATTTCCGTATCTTCCACCAGAGGGAGGGGAAGAACAGGGGTACCGTGATCAGGGAGCGGGGAGCGGCAGTAAAGGAAGGGGAGAGTCCTTTTCACGCCATGACCCGGGGCTGCCTCGGGGGGAGTTCATTCTGTTTCATATCACACACCGGACGGGTACAGCCCTGCGGCTACCTGGAAGTAGACTGCGGCCAGATCAAAGAGAGAGGATTCAGAGAAATCTGGGAAGGCTCCCCGATACTGAAAGAACTCCGTAATCTGAACTTATACAAGGGAAAATGCGGCCGGTGTCAATTCATCCGCGTCTGCGGAGGATGCCGGGCCAGGGCCTATGAAATCCAGGACGACTATCTCGCCGAAGAACCATTTTGCGCGTACGAGCCGAAAAGTGATGGATGAGATTGATAAAAAAATCCTGAACATCATCCAGAAGGACTTCCCCATCGTGGAAGCACCGTTTCGCGTGGTGGCCGAAAAAATCGGTACCGCCGAGGATGAGGTTCTGGAGCGGATACGGCGGATGAAGCGGGAAGGGATTATTCGCAGGATCGGGGCGGTCTTCGATGCAAAAAAGCTGGGCTATGTGAGTACCCTCTGTGCCGCCCGTGTTCCGGAGGAACGGTTAAGAGCTTTCGTTGATACGGTGAACTCCTACCCCGGCATCACCCACAACTACAGGAGAAATCATGCGTATAACGTCTGGTTCACCATCATCTCTCCCGATGAGGCCACCCTGCAGAGTTCACTGGCCGAAATACGCGAGAGGACCGGAATCCCCGATATCCTGAGCATGAAAGCCTCCCGGACATTTAAGATCGACGCCAGTTTTACCGTATAATAAGGACCACAGTCCGTATAAACAATTCGTGGTCTGAAATTAAGAACAATCAACTGAGAAAGGTGGAGAAATGATACGCTCCCTGAGATTCGCAAATAACATCTCTATGGAAGAACGCCCAAAATGAACGAAGGAACGGAAACTCCCACCCTTTTCCTGGTAGATGGAAGCAACTACATCTATCGAGCCTTCTACGCCATCCGTGAACTCTCCACCTCCAAAGGATTTCCCACCAATGCCATCTACGGCTTTACCACGATGCTCCTGAAGCTCCTGAGGGATTGGAAACCCCGGTATATCGCCGTTGTCTTCGACGTGAAAGGCCCCACGTTCCGCCATGAGTCCTTCGAAGGATATAAGGCGACGCGCAAGGCCACTCCGGAGGCACTCGTCTCCCAGATAGCTTACATAAAGGACATAGTCAGGGGGTTTTCCATCCCTGTTCTGGAAAAGCAGGGACTGGAAGCGGACGACATCATCGGAACCGTTGCGAAAAAGCTCGCCAAAGAAGGAATAAAGACAGTTATCGTGTCCGGTGATAAGGATCTGATGCAGCTCATATCCGACGACATCACAATGGTCGATACCATGAAAGAGAAGACCTTTGACAAAGATGCCGTCACAGAACGGTTCGGAGTAGGTCCTGAAAAGGTGGTGGAAATCTTAGGTCTCACGGGTGATCCCTCGGATAACATCCCCGGTGTGCCCGGCATTGGACCTAAGAGCGCCCAGAGACTTATTGAAGAATTCGGATCGGTGGAGGGAGTTCTGGATAACGTGGATAAGGTGCGTAACCCCAGGACGAGAGAAAACATCCGTCAGTTCGCAGAACAGGCAAGAATGAGCCGTGATCTGGCCACGATCAAAACAGATGTGGAATTTGATCTTGACCTGGAGAACACACGCTATACCGGACCGGACAATGACGCGCTGAGGAAACTGTTCAAAGATTTTGAATTCCTGTCGCTCCTTCAGGACCTCGGCATCCATGACGAACCGCTGCAAGGCACCTATCGTCTCCTCCTTGACCACGACGAATTCCAGGTACTGAGAAAACGCCTCGGGGACATAAAGGAATTTGCCTTCGATATTGCCGCGACCCAGAACGAGGCAAAGCGTTCCGGTATCACGGGGATTTCCATCTGTCCGTCTCCGGGGGAGGCCATGTATATTCCGGTCGGTCACCACTATGCAGGAGTGCCGGATCAACTTGAAGGAGACGAAGTCCTGAAAGGCTTGGCACCTTTCTTCGCGGAGCCAGGTATTACAAAACATGGCCATGACATAAAGAGTTCCCTGGTTATCCTCTCAAGATACGGCGTTGAGTTGAAAGGCTTGGGATGGGATACAATGGTGGCCTCTTACGTCCTGAATCCCGCCAGGCACGGCTTCGAGCTGGCGGATGTGGTGAGAGACCATCTTGACATAGAGATTGCAACGACCAAAGACGTCACCGGAAGCGGGGCGAAGGCTGTTCCTTTCACCATGATACCTGTCGAGCAAATGAAGAATTTCATGTGCCGGAGGACCGATGCCATCTTCACCCTCTCGTCGGTCCTTTCCGAAAAGATTGTTCGGGAGGGATTTGAAGACCTCTATTTCCGGGTGGAGCAGCCTCTCGTTTCCGTCCTCTCCGCCATGGAGAAGAAAGGCGTTCTTCTGAACACGAACCTTTTAAAGGAAATGTCAGCGGAGATGGAACAGCTCATGGCGCTCACGGAGGAAAAGATCTACCGGCTGGCGGGAGAAAAATTCAATATCAATTCGCCGAAGCAGCTCCAGTCAATCCTTTTCGATAAGTTGGGCCTCCCCAGAGGGAGAAAGACCAAAGAGGGCTATTCGACGGGTGTGGATGTATTAATGAACCTTGCCCGAAGCCACGAACTGCCGGCTGAGATCCTCACATACCGGAGCATGGCAAAGCTGAAATCAACTTATATCGATGCGCTCCCCCTGCTCATCAACCCGGAAACGGGTCGGATTCATACCTCATATAACCAGACCGTAACGGCTACGGGGAGACTCTCCAGCAGCAACCCGAACCTGCAAAACATCCCCGTCAGGACGCTGGAGGGAAAACGAATACGACAGGCCTTTATCGCCCCGGATGGATGGAAAATCGTTTCCGCCGACTATTCCCAGATTGAACTCAGGATACTGGCCCATCTCTCCGACGACAGTGCATTGATCGAGGCATTTATGAAAGGCGTTGACATCCACTCTGCCACGGCTGCCAATGTCTTCGGAGTATTCCCCGAAACGGTCACCCCGGAAATGAGACGGCAGGCCAAGGTGATCAATTTCGGTATTCTCTACGGGATGAGTGCCTTCGGTTTGTCCAGGGAGCTGGATATACCTCAGAAACAGGCACAATCCTACATCGACGAATACTTTGACAAATATCGTGGTGTGAAATCCTTCCTGGAGGGTATCCTGGAAAACGCCCGGCGAAACGGATTCGTCACCACGCTCCTCAACCGGCGCCGATACCTCCCGGAGATCAACAGTGACAATGCAACCGTCAGGCAGTTCGCCGAGCGCACGGCCATCAACACCCCGATCCAGGGAACGGCGGCCGACCTCATCAAGGTAGCCATGATCAATATTTCAAACCGCCTGGCGGAAAAACATCTCTCTTCCTGCATGATCATGCAGGTGCACGATGAACTGGTCTTTGAAGTTCCCGATGCCGAAAAAGAAGGGATCATCCCTCTCATCAGAAGAGAGATGGAGGAAGTCATCCGGTTGAAGGTCCCCCTCAAGGTCGACATCGCCTCCGGCGGCAACTGGGACGAGGCTCACGGGTGAAAATGTCACAGGGGATACTGTCAAAATTCCTTTACAAAAGAAACGAAAGACGTTAGTTTGCTCTCCATTCAGACTCACATGACCGCCCATATTATATGATCCATACAAACGGCTTCGACAACGAAAAATACATCCAGGAACAGACCGTAGAAATTCTGGAGAGGGTGCAGAGATTCAATAACAAGCTCTATCTGGAGTTCGGGGGGAAGCTTCTTTACGACTTTCATGCAGCCAGGGTGCTCCCCGGTTACGATCCCAACGTCAAAATGAGGTTGATCCGCGAGCTGAAGGACAAGGCGGATATTCTATTGTGTATCTATGCGGGAGATATCGAGAGGAAGAAGATCCGGGCGGATTTCGGGATTACGTATGACTCCGACGCCCTTAAGCTCATCGACGATCTCAGAACCTGGGACATAGAGGTTCTGGGTGTTATCATTACCCGCTTCGATCACCAGCCGGCCGCCACACTCTTCAAGAATAAGCTGGAGAGGCGAAATATAAAGGTTTTCACCCACCGCTACACCAAGGGTTACCCCACAGACGTCGAGCTGATCGTCAGTGATGAGGGCTACGGTGCCAACGAGTACATCGAAACAACGAAACCGCTGGTCATCGTTACCGGACCGGGACCGGGAAGCGGTAAGATGGCCACCTGTCTCTCGCAGCTCTATCATGACTATCACAGAGGCGTAAAATCGGGTTATGCCAAATTTGAAACGTTTCCGATCTGGAACCTTCCCCTCAAGCATCCCGTGAACGTTGCCTATGAAGCGGCTACCGCGGACATACGGGACTTCAATTTGATAGACCCCTTTCACCTGGAAGCCTACGGCAGGACCGCGGTGAACTACAACCGGGATGCCGAGGTGTTCCCCGTGTTGAAGAGAATCCTGGAAAAAATCACCGGCGGCGAGTCTTTTTACCGGTCTCCCACGGACATGGGGGTAAACCGGGCGGGATTTGCCATCACGGATGACGGGGTTACGCGGGAAGCTGCCAAACAGGAAATCATCCGCCGGTACTTCCGATACCGCTGCGAGTATGCCATGGGATTCGCCGATAGAGAAACCGTGCAGAGGGTTGAGCTTTTTATCAAGGATTTCAACCTGGAACCGGAATACCGGAAAGTCGTCAAACCGGCCCGGGACGCAGCCAGGAGGGCTCAGGAACAGAACAAGGGAAACGAGGGAATCTTCTGCGGCGCCGCCATCGAGCTTCCCGATGGAACTGTTGTTACAGGCAACAATTCCCCCCTTATGCATGCTGCTTCAAGTGTCATCATCCACGCCATCAAGCATCTTGCAGACATCCCCGATAAAATTAAACTGTTACCTTCCTTCATCACGGATTCCGTGAGAAATCTCAAAACGGAGATACTGAACGAAAAATCCGTAAGCCTCGATCTGGAAGAAGCGCTCATCGCGATCAGCATCAGTGCCACCACAAATCCTGCCGCTCAGTTAGCCCTGGAAAAGCTCAAAGAGCTTCAGCATTGCGAAGTTCACATGACCCACATTCCCACACCGGGCGATGAAGCAGGATTACGCCGCCTCGGCGTGAATCTCACCAGCGACCCGAATTTCTCGTCGAAAGACCTTTTTATTACCTGATGCGGATCTGGTGCGCCCGGATTATGCTGGAAAATGCATACTGCCACTCACAATACCGATGAAAAACGCTTAATATGCCTCTCCATTAACCCTCAGAAAGCTCTC